>NZ_WHIZ01000047.1:0-16424 GCF_009372125.1 Thermococcus sp. 101 C5 | reverse complement strand
TAATGTGTTATGGTCTGAAAATCCTCCTCAGAGTCAAATACTGTTTAAATAACAGGGGGTGAAACTAAACACGCCCCTTTCGAGAGAAAGCCTTAAAAACTCTCTTCCCAGCTCAAAACGATGGCCATGAGGACGCTCACTGACGTTTTCAGGGAACTTCTAAGAGAGAAGGGTATAGACAAAGTCGGGAGCCTCTCTAGAAGAATCCCCAAAAGGTCTTCAGAAAAACCGCTCCAGGAAATTGCCCTAGCCCTTCTTGAGGAAAAAGGAGTAATTGTAAAAGTAAAAGAACCCACAACAATAGCTTGGGACTTGGAAGGAAAGCCTACAAGAGGAGCGCTTTTTGCGTACATACCTTTGAGCTCTTCTCATCTCGAAAAGTTTGAAATCGTAATTACCGGCAAAGACCTCAAGGAAAAGCTTTCTCAGCTTAGCTACCCTTATTTCATAATCGACCTCATGCACTGGGAGAAGCACACGGAAAAAGAAAAGAAGAAGGTTGCCCTTCAAGCGTCTCAAAGCTACGGGGTTATTAGGGATTACCTCTGGGGTGAACGCTTGGCTCTTACGTGGGTCAACGAAGAGTTCAAGGAAATGGCGAACTTTCCATTAGATAAGGTAACTGCCTACGAGGGGCCGACGTGGGAGTTCCTCAACGAAAAGGGGATAGAAACGGTTGTGCTTCTCGATCCATGGGCCGAGAAAGACCTGAGCGAGAAGGACTTCTCAGCCGGAGCTTTTATAATCGGCGGAATCGTCGATACTGGAGGAACGAAGAAGAAAACCACTCCAAAAATAGGAGAGGAGCTCGAAAAGAGAGGCATAAAAGTCCTGAGGAGAAAAATCTCGCTAAAAGGGGATATAATCGGCGTCCCCGATAGGATAAATCTTATCCTTGAAATCCTGCTCAAGATGGTTTTGGAGGGCAAACCTATGGATGATGCTGTTTTAGAAGTTCAGTCGCCACTCCACGCGAAGTGGAGACTAAGGAAAGAGCTTCCAAAGCACAAGAAGAGGTTTTTAATAGGCGGAAAGAAGTTTCTGGTTGTTGAAAAAGAGCTCTTTGATGAGTACTCAAAGTGGCTCAATATAAGGTGGGAGGACTTCGTTCAGGTCTTGAGGGAGCTTGGCTTCGTAGCCCTTGAAAGGAAGAGGATCCAGCATCTTAATAAGATCTCAACTCCCAGACTAATCAACGGTAAGCTCTACAGGGTTATTCTGCTGAAAAAGGCCATGATGCTGTGCTATAACTGCTGAGCTGTTTTTGTTTTTATTTCCGAAAACCTTATAACTTATGGTACCGTAAGTTACTTACGGGGGCGTAAGTGCTATGCTATTTGACCTGAGACCCAAAAGGAGAAGGGAAGAAATATTTGATAGGGAGAAGGAATTCGAAGAGCTCGAAAAAAGCTTAAATACCTACCCACTAACCCTCATATTGGGAATTCGGCGGGTTGGAAAGAGCTCCATTCTGCAGGCTTATCTAAATGAAAATCCTGGAATTTTGATTGATTGCCGGGAACTTTATGCAGAAAGCGGACATTTAACAAAAGAGGACCTCATAAAAGAACTTCAATCAAAAGCGGGGCTGCTAGAGAAGATAACATCAAAATTCAAAATTTCACTCGACCTGAAATTCATGACTATGGAACCTAGGGAAAGTTCCTTAAGGGAAGTCTTCAAAGAACTTAACAAAATCGGGGAGGAGCTAGGAAGATTTGTAATAGCTTTTGACGAGGCTCAATATCTCCGGTTCTATGGCTCAAGAGGGGGAAAAGAACTTTTAACACTGTTCGCTTATGCCTATGATAACCTTCCAAACCTGAGATTAATCTTAACGGGTTCGGAAATTGGACTTCTCCACGATTTCCTTGATATAACAAACTATGAGAGCCCGCTTTATGGAAGACCCGTTGGAGAGATTATTGTGGAACCTTTTAACAGAGAGACTTCTTTTGAGTTTCTCAAACATGGATTTAAAGAAGCTGGAGCTGAGATTAGCGAAGAAGAAATAAAAAAGGCCGTAGGGCTTTTAGATGGAGTACCCGGTTGGCTTGTGACTTTTGGGGTAGAATATCTAAAGGATAAGGACTTTGAAAAAGCCATCCAGAGAACATTTAAGATCGCAAGGGGTCTCGTGATC
Organism: Thermococcus sp. 101 C5; assembly: GCF_009372125.1. Lineage (NCBI taxonomy): Archaea > Methanobacteriati > Methanobacteriota > Thermococci > Thermococcales > Thermococcaceae > Thermococcus > Thermococcus sp. 101 C5. Next base: position 14,281 of record NZ_WHIZ01000047.1, on the reverse strand, counting down.
GGAGAATTAAAGGAACTGGAGCGAAGGAGCCCGAGATATGTCGAAATTCTGAATGCCATAGCCCTTGGATACAGCAGGTGGAGTCTTATACGAGACTATTTAAGGGTAAGGGGGGATAGAATACCCGAACCGAGACTTTATACGTTGCTCGAGAACTTGAAAAAAATGAGCTGGATAATTGAGGAAAACGAAACTTACAAGATAGCAGACCCCGTTGTTGCAACTGTATTACGGGGAAAATAAAAAGTGTCAGAAGAAGAGGATAACAGCATCGCCAACGACTGCCGTTTCTACCTCTTCACCTTCGCTGAACACTGCCTTTCTTATGACGACATCTTCCTTGTCAAGCTCAACCTTCTGCCCTTCTACTTCGAACTCGACTTTTCCTTGTTCCTTAAGCGTTCTTGCAACTTCTTCTGCATTTTCCTTAAGATAAGCAGTTATCTTTGGCACGAGCTTTCCATACTTTGGCCCAACGGTCTTGAAGTTCGGCTTGATTTCGGTTATCCTCTCCTCAAGCTCCGGCTCGCCCTTGATTATCTCGAGCTTTTCGATGTTCATTGTTCCGGCAATGTCCTTTTCAATTGCCTTAAGCATGTCATAGCTGTCTGTTGCGTAAATTGCTACATGCTTGAGCTTGGCGTTCAAAGCCAGACCGTGGGAGTTCTTGTATCTCCTCATAGCCCCAACTATTTCGCTGGCGAGCTTTCCAAGCTTTTCTGCCTCTTCATCTATTCTGTCCTCCCTATAGGTGGGCCAGCTGAGGAGGTGCACGCTCTTAGCCCCGACTTTATCCTTGAACAGCTCCTGGTAGAGCTCCTCGGTTATGTGTGGAGCAAAAGGCGCAAGTAAGAGCGTTATGTTATATAGGAGCTCATATAACGCAGCTTTAGCCTTTAGCTTGCTTTCCTCATCTTCTCCATAGAGGCGGTGCTTTATCATCTCGAGGTAGTCATCCGCAACCTCGTGCCATACGAAAGTCATGAGCTCTCTCGTGAGCAGGTTGAAGCGGTACTTTTCGAGCTCTTCTGTTGCGAACTTTATCAGTCTGTGCAATCTCGAAAGTATCCACCTGTCGAGGGGCTCAAGCTCAATATCCTTGTATTTCTCGTAGTCGAAGTCCGTGATGTGTCTTTCGGCAAAGCGGAAGATGTTCCACAGCTTCTGGAGGAAGCGATAGTTGTAGTCAACTATCTCCCACTTGAACGGGTGATCCTCTCCCGGAGGTGCCAAAGCTGTCCATAACCTTAGGGCATCTGCTCCGTACTTTGGAATCACTTCCTCCGGTGAGACAACGTTTCCATAGCTCTTGCTCATCTTTCTTCCGTCTGGTCCGGCCACCATACCGTTGATAAGGATGTCGTGCCAAGGTTTCTGCCCGGTGAGCATATAAGTTCTGAAGATGGTGTAGAACGCCCATGTCCTTATGATATCAGTTCCCTGCGGTCTCAGTGAGGTCGGGAAGTTGTGCTTGAACCACTTCTCATCTCTTTGCCACTTTGTTATTACTAGGGGAGTTATGCTTGAGTCCACCCAGCAGTCAAGGACGTCCTTTACGCCCTCTAAGTTTGTGCTTCCACACTTCGGACACTTATCCACTGGAGGTTTGTCGAATCTTGGATCTACTGGCAGGTCTTCTTCTCTCGCTGGGATTATCTCGCCACAATCCCTACACACCCAGAAGGGAATTGGTGTTCCAAAGACTCTCTGTCTGCTTATTACCCAATCCCAATCCATGCTCTCCGCCCAGTCCTTGAGCCTTAGGAACATGTCCTCCGGATACCACTTAATCTGCTCTGCCACTTTAACTATCTCATCCGTGAAGTCCTTCACCTTGATGAACCACTGCTTCTTTGGCAACAGCTCAATCGGCGCCATACATGAACTTCTTTCCGTGTGTCTCAATACACGGTGATGTACTTTTTCTTTCTTATAGAGAAGACCCATCTCTTCGAGGTCTTTTGCTATCGCTTTCCTTGCCTCTTCGGTCGTTAGTCCCTTATACTTGCCGGCGTTCTCGTTCATTCTGCCGTCTTCACTAATCGCTATAATCACGGGCAAGTTGTAGCGCTTCTGCCACACTACGTCCTGCTCATCACCGTAAGTACAGTTGTAAACAGCTCCCGTTCCAAAGTTCGGATCCACATCCTCATCCGCTAATATGGGTACTTCTCTCTCAAATATCGGGAGCTTTACCTTCTTACCAACCTTATCCTTATAGCGCTCATCCTCAGGGTGAACGAATACGGCTACACATGCTGGCATGAGCTCCGGTCTTGTGGTGGCTATTGGTATGTAGTCATCTTCTCCAGCAATAGGAAGCTTGATGTAGTAGAGGTAGCCATCCTCTTCAACGTATCCTACTTCTGCCTTTGCAAGGCTTGTCCTACACCTTGGGCACCAGTAAACCGGGTGTTTGTCCTGGTAAAGGAGACCCTTCTTGTAGAACTCGAGAAGGGATTTCTGCACCAGAGCTTTGTAGTCATCATCCATTGTGTGATATTCTAGATCCCAGTCCGCAGAATAGCCTATTCTAATGAACTGGTTCCTCATAGATTCTATAGCCTGCCATGTCCATTCTATACACTTCTTGAGAAACTCCTCTGGCTGGTCTTTACTTATCCCAAACTCTTTCTCCACCTTGAGCTCCGTTGGAAGGCCATGGTTATCAAAGCCCTGTGGGAAGAGGACGTTGTAGCCCCTCATCCTCTTATACCTTGCCACGATGTCAATCCAAGTATGGCTCAGCACGTGGCCTAAGTGCAGGGTACCGCTCGTGAACGGGGGCGGAGTGTCTATTGAATAAGCCGGTCTCTTCTCGTCAAGCTCATATTTGTATATCTTTTCATCAAGCCAGAACTTCTGCCACTTTGGCTCTATCTCATTTGGGTCGTAGGTCTTCGGGAGCATTTCTATCACCTCTTTTGAAGATGTTTAACCTATCAAAAGCGCACCTTAAAAAGGTTAATCCTTCCGGCGGCGGTGAGAGAAAGTTCACTAACCAGAAAAGGAAGAATCTTTTTTCAATAAATTCAGCAATCGGTGTGGCGATTGACGATATGCACCACCAGAAAATAAAACAAATTTGGAGTTTAAAAAGTTTACTTAATTCCAACAAGCCAGTATCTTCTGTCATTTGGCATGAGTTCCCTCTTCAGGTGACCGTAGATTTTGACCTCGCTGAAGTGCTCTCTGGCTAGGAGCTTCATTTCTCTTGGCGTGTAGATGTTGAGCTCGTCATTGACAAAAAACGCTTTAGTGTCTCCATTTGGCTTAATTATCTGCACGAGCCTCTTGAAGCGGAGCTTTTGAAAAGCTGGTTCGACTTCACGCCAGTCTGTAATTACAAGCCTTTCGTTTCCATTTTGCTCATCCCACAGTATTGGTCCATCACTTCCTCCATAGAACCAGCACGGGAAGTCTGCAACAAAAACTCCTCCGGGTCTGAGGGCTTTAACAACACCCTTAAAGAGCCCTTGGAGATTCTCTTCATCGAAATACATGATGCTGGAAAAGAACATCGTTACTGCGTCGAATTCATTTTCAAAATTTATCTCAAGGGCATCTTCCTGAAGGAACCTGATGTTCAGTCCTCTTTGTTGGGCCTTTTCCTTTGCGACCTCAAGCATCTCTTCGTGAAGGTCTAAGCCCACTATTTCGTAGCCTCTCTCTGCAAGCTCAAGGGTTGGAATCCCCGTTCCACAGGCCAAATCGAGGATTCGCTTCACATCTCGCTTTGCATCGTTTTTGAATATCTCCTCAACAAAGTCGATTTCCTTCTTAACTCTCTCCGCCCTTTTTCGGTAGATGGCATCATAATACTCTGCCAGAACCGTGTAGAGCTCGTGCATGTAATCACCTTAGATTGTTGGGGTTTGATTCTTTAAAAAAGTTAAGACCTACCGTCTTTGTTTAATCCACCTCTAGAAAAATCTAAATATTTCCAATGATAAAATATAATTATGAGGGTTGTTGGGGTGTATCAGCGATGAAAATAACCGTTTTCGATGGTGCCGATACTATTGGTGGAACAAAGATTCACGTTGAAGAAGGTGAAAATGGTCTCTTCCTGGACTTTGGAATGAATTTTGCAAAGTATTCTCAATATTATGAAGAATTCATAAGCGAAAGAACAGCTAGGGGAATTTATGATCTCTGGCGTCTTGGGATGATACCAAAGCTCAACATCTATCGAAAAGATCTAATTCCAGAAGATCTTTTCCGTGAGGTTGGAAGATTCCCAAGGCCCAAGGTTGATGCAATCCTCATAAGTCACGCTCACCTAGACCACGTTGGAAACGTGGCCCTTCTTGACAAAAACATTCCTATAGTGGGCTCTCCAACGACAATATCGATAATTAAGGCTTTGAATGACACGGCAGCTGGTGGGAGCCATTTTGGCATGGAGTCCCCATATTACAAAGTTAGAGTGAGGAAGGATGAGGAAGGTTATGTTTTGGAGGCAGACAGGAAGTCCCATTACTTCTCGAGGGATGTCATCCTCACTGAAGACTCACAAGACCTCTCGGATTTCCTCTTTTACAGGCCTGGACAGGAATCTCCAAGAGCTAAGAAAATTTTGCCCGGTGATGTGAAAACCGTCAATGAGGAAGATTTAGGATTTGAAATTAAGCCATTTAATGTGGATCACTCAATTTACGGTGCAACGGCTTACATAATTGAAGGGGAGATAAGCTTGGCCTATACTGGGGACTTTCGATTACATGGCAAAAATGGCGACAAAACCAGAAAGTTCATCAAAGAAGCAAAAAACGTGAGCATTTTGATAACTGAGGGCACAAGAGTTGGCAGGGAGGAGCATGAAAATGTTTCTGAAGAGGAGGTTTATAAGAATGCTCTAAAGATAGCTGAAGAGGCCAAGGGTCTTGTTGTGGCTGATTTTTCAGCGAGAAATTTCGAACGACTTGAGAACTTTAAGGAAATCGCAGAAAAAACAGGACGAGAGCTTGTGATAACCGCAAAAGATGCGTACTTTCTCCATGCGCTAAAACTTGTTGATGGTGTTGATAGACTTGCAGGTCTCAGGATCTATGGAAACTTTAAAGCCACACGCCAAAAGTGGGAGGAGATAGTGGTTTGGGGCAATTATGCTGAGCAGTATGCTTCTCCATTCGAAATCAGAAAAGGACAAGAAAACTACATTCTCTGCTTTTCATTCTACGATATGCCCCATCTATTGGATGTGATGCCCAATGGAGGGGTTTACATCTATTCATCAAGTGAAGCCTTTACCGAGGAACAGACGTTTAGTTTCCTTCGCCTCTGGAACTGGCTTCAGTATTTTGGCTTTGAAGTCCATGGATTCAGGGTTGATGCTGAAGGAAAGCCAATATTTGAAAGGGGGGCTCCACGCTTCAGGACACGTTTCTAGGGAAGAATTAGAAAAAGTAATTGATGAGATTGATCCCGATTACATCATCCCCGTCCACACGGAAAGCCGGGAGTGGTTTAAAGAGAACTGGGAAGAAAAAACTGTTATTTTAAAAAATGGTGGTAGTTGGGAGGTTTAACAAATGTCAGTTAAAATAGCTGTTTATGGAACTTTGAGAAAGGGAAAGCCTCTACATGGATATCTGGAAGATGCAATTTTCCTTGGGGAAGACTGGATCAAGGGCTATGAGCTCTACGTTGATGGATTGCCTTATGCAGTTAAAGGCTCTGGAAAGTTGAAAGTTGAGATTTGGGAGGTTGATGAGAAAACCTTCGAGCTACTCAACAACATAGAGGTCGGTGCTGGATATATGCCCGTTGAAGTCAACACAGAGTTCGGCGAGGCCATTCTATGGGAGTGGAAGTATGAACCAAGTGGGAAAAGAATAGAAAGTGGAGATTTTGATGATGCTGGAATATGGTAGACATGCGAAAAGTGCTCCGGAGAGTGTTTTGTATGGGGGCTCCTGAAAGAGATCCAAATCGTGTTTTTGAATACATAAAAGATACTGTGCTTCATCCAGAGAAACATCCAGAACACTGGGAGGACTGGCTAAGAGCGGGAAGAAGGAGATTTTTACTCCTTAACATCATCTACTACATTCAGCATGTTATGGGAAGGGAAGAGGGAGTTACTAGGGAGGATCTTGAGGGATTTTTGGGAGAGCTGTACTATGTTGATAGAGAGATGTTTTCCAACATAATTAAGCCATGGAAATCCTTGGATGATACTATTAAGGAGCTTCTGGAACAGGGCCTAATCTTGCAGACACCAAAGGGTGCCTATCTCGTGAATGGGGAGAAAATACGAAATGAGGAACATTTGATCTACTGGAGAAGTGTGAAGAGGATATTTGATGAAGTCAATACACAAATTGGAGGGGATATACAAAATGGAAGAAAATAAGAATGAAGTGCTGCTTGACAGAGAAGAAAAATATCGTCTACAAGCCATATTAAAAAATAAAAAAGAGAAGGAATGCATGATAGAAGATAATGGAACACTGTATCTCTTTGAATGGCAGGAATACAGGATTATTGGAGAAAAGGCGTTCACATTGAGGATAGGGAATGAGAACCTTGATGCAGAGAAGATTGATGATAATACATACATAGCAACATTTCAGTTCAAGAACTATATTGGTAAGACTAATATCGAGATTCTAGAAGGTATCAAACCAATCTCTCTTAAATTTGAAAACTTTGAAGTACTCTCAGAGAAAGTTGAAAAAATTTATAAAGACAGAGAAGACATTGTAGGAAAGCATAGAAGGCTATATAAAGCGTTGGTCGAATATATAACGGAGAAATCAATTTCTCTCCCTTTCTCGATCAGTGCCCCTACGGCATTTGAAGTTGAAGAATCCGAAGAGCCTATAAGTGAGCTCTTTGCATACCACTTTCTCATAAACAATAAAGGGAGAATAATTTCGGCCTATGAAGAAATCACAAGACGTCCTCACAGAAAACTTTTTGAGAGGGAGGACTGGCTGGACTTCTGGGAAGTAAGTGAAGTTGGTGAGGATACTCTAATTTCAATCATTACTCATCCTAAATACTTGGTAAAAGCAGAAGCTTCTTCTATTGCAATTGCAAGATACCTAAACAACCATGTTCCTACCAGAGTTATTCAGAAAGTCAAGTACGAAAGCTTTGACACTCATGAGAATAGATTTGCCAAGCGCTTTCTCAATGATCTGATAACATGGAATGAGAGAGTTATTAATTCACTTCTAACGTCGTCATCTTTAACAGCGGAACAAAGAGAGAACATAATTTCCAAATTAAGCTTTGTCCTTGGTGAGCTAGAATACTATGCCACACGTGATATTTTTGATGATGTGGGCGAAATGGTGATTTTTCCATACACCTCTCAAGTGCTCCTTAAACGTGAAGGGTACAGAGATTTGCTCCAGCTCTGGCAAGAATTCAGAAGTTATTCACCATTTTTTGGTGAAATGCAAAAAGCCATAGATAACAAGGATATTGCCAAGCTCTATGAGTACTGGTGCTTTTTCAAGCTTGTAGAGGAACTTGAAAGTATACTTGGATGGAAGGGTTTGAGATTAGTAATTGAACCGACAGGAGAACTTCACGAGAGCGATAGCAAGGAAGAAGTCTATGCTGAATTCAACAATGGTTGGAGGATTTATTATAACAAAAAGTTAACTCCTAAAAAGTGGAGTTACTCTGTCTCGCTTAGACCTGATTTTTCATTATTTGCCAGGGATCCATCAGAGCAGAAGATGAGCCTTCTAGGAGTTTTCGACGCAAAATTCAAGTTCGATGTTGTCGATATTAATAAATTCGCAGATGAAGACAAAGGAATGGAAAGAGAGCCCACTCTTCAGAGATGGGCAAAGCTTGAAGACATCTACAAGATGCACACATATAAAGACGCTCTAAATGCCAAGTTTGCTGTAGTGTTATATCCGGGAAACAAAAGCGTGTTTTTTGGGACTAACAAAAGATGTATTGGAGATTTAGAAAGATGTGAAGGGAAGTTTGATTTAGATAGATTATTGGACAAGAATGGTGTTAAACTTGAGGGAATCGGGTATTTGTCTATGATACCGGAGGTGAAAGGATGATAAACCAAAATAAACTTCGAGAGTTAATTAGAGAGTATTGTCGTACAGAGCTTGAAGTGGCAAAAAATGAATGGGCCGATAAAAACATTAAGGAATTTAGAGAGACTCTTGATAAAATTAAGAGAACTGGTAACTATGAACTTCTGAAAAAGGCTATTAGTTATCTGCATTCCGGGAGAAATGCTATTAGATTTCACATTAAGGATACATCCGAACTAAAACAGCTCTGGGAGAATTTCCTGAAAGAAATCGTCGAAACTGACCCAGAAGAAATTTTAAAGGATATCGATGAACGCTTTGAGAAGTGGGAAGAAATAAAAGGCGTTGGGAAGGGGCTTGTATCTGAAGCTTTAGCTTTTTATTATCCAACTCACTTTAGCCCGTGGAATAATACTGTTGAATGGTACTTCCAGGAACTTGGGTGGAGAAAGCCAATGAAATATTCAGAAGTTCTTTCCCGCCTTAAAGAGCTAAAGAGCATTTTTGAAGAAGAATGTGATCATCAGGACATCAACTATGTTATCATAGACCATTTTGGCTGGTGGCTTCAGGTTAAAGTACAAACAAAAAATCTGTCAGAGAAGCTGGCATCGCTACTAAAACAACTTAAAGCGACCCATAACGATGAGTGGGTCTTAAAAGAGAAAGAATTTAGGGGATATCTTCAGAGAATAAAGGAATTGGCAAAGAAAGGAGACTCAATTACAGAAGAAGAGTTTAAAGAACTTCTGAATACTGTCAATAAAGTTCATGAGTTGTTGGGTGTGGAGGTATTATGGTTGTGGGGAAGTGCAAAAGCTTCAGGTGAGGTGGCACGTGACATTTTGTCTAGGCCAGATTTTCAGGAACTAATGCAGGTTGTGGAAGAAATCGATGACATAAAAGAAGTTGAGATGAATAGCGAGATTCTACAGCTAATTCTCAAAGTAATGGAAGCTCCCCACACCAAAGTATCTACACTAAGCTCATGGATTTTTGTTTTTAATCCAAAGGTATTCTTTCCCATTCACAGTCATATAATGAGCGGAGAAATTATTGAGAGATTAGAACTGAATAAGTTCTGGGACGTTCAAAAATACTCCAAAAAGAAACTTAAAAAAGTTACCGAGGAATACCTAAGGTTCCTTAGTGCTTTAAATATTGCTGTCGAGGAAGCTAGTGTTGATGACATGAGTGAGGTAGTATTTTATTTTGCAAAGAAAGGACAAAGTGAATCAGTTACACTAAAACAGTATTTCGCTTCAAAAGGCTATCTCTACCCAGAGCATCTAGTTTCCCAGTTCTACACCGCCCTCAAGACCAAGGGCTTCGTTATCCTTTCAGGCCTCACGGGGACTGGCAAAACGAAAATTGTCCAGGAACTGGCAGAGCTTCTCGACCCTGAAAAGAAAAATTTCCTCTTCCTCCCGGTTCGCCCGGATTGGAGGGACTCAAAGCAGCTGCTTGGGTACTACAACCCATTAACCGGCGAATATCACAAGACCAAGCTACTTGAGTTCATTCTAAAAGCCAAGGAAGACTACGAGAAGAACGGGAGGGGTGCCATGCCCTACTTCGTCCTGCTTGACGAGATGAACCTTGCCCACGTGGAGTACTATTTCGCCGACTTCCTAAGTGTTCTTGAGAGTGGGAGAGACGAAAAAGGCTTCACTAAGGAGGGAATACCCCTACACGACAGTGATGAGGTTGAAAAGTTCCTGGAAATCCCCAAAGAGCTTAAACTTCCCCCGAACCTCTACATCGTTGGAACTGTCAACATGGATGAGACAACATACGCCTTCAGCCCAAAAGTCCTCGACAGGGCTTTCACGATAGAGTTTCACGAGGTGGAGCTTGAGAAGTATCCTCCAGAAGAAAATGCGGATGATGGATCGGCCTATGGGCTTGTGGTGCCGTTAAGAGAGGCCATTCTGGAGGATCTTCGTGGCAAAGATGACCAGTTCCTTGCCCGCTCGAAAGATGAAATAAACGAGGCTGTCAAAAAACTGAAGGGTACTGAGTACTGGCAAATCCTCATTGAATTAAACAAAGCTCTCGAGCCTTACGACCTCCACTTTGGATATAGAGTAGTCGACGAAATAGCTTTGTTCTTCAAAAATGCCAAAGAAAGCCAAGAAAGAGAAATAGTCAAATTTGAGAATGACGATGAAATCTTTGACTTGGCACTTCTCATGAAAGTCCTTCCAAAGTTCCACGGGAACAGGAAGAAGCTTGAAAAGCCATTGAAGGAGGTTTTAAAGCTTTGTATGAACGAACAGGTCACCATAAAGCTCGATAGAAATGAAAACAAAATCGAGATTAAATTACCAGACGAGATTGATAAGCTCAGTAGTGATATGATTGTTGCCATACTCAAAGAGTGGGAAACTTACAAGGACAACTTCCGCTTTAAGCACATGGCTAAAAAAGTCCTCCGCATGCTGAGGCAACTCTATGAGATTGGATTCGCAAGCTTTAGTTAATTTTCACTCTTTTTAACTATTTTTGACAGAACTATAATTCTTTAAGTAATTCCTTTAGTTGCGGAGAATAGGAAAAACCACATTAAAACTAATTCAACAACATGAAGGACTTGCCATAGATGAATTTTCATCTAAGAGGAAATAGGTTATCAATTCTCAGGAATATTGAAATTTAAAGCCTCTCCAAAAGCGAGATTTTCTTGATCTTGATAGGTGGTTTGAAAAAAGTTATTAACCTCTTAGCCGAATGTTAAATGGTGGTGTAAAATGGGAGTTGAAGAGCACAAAGCCAAAGCACCCAAAAAGTTCAAGTTCGCCGTTATAACCGTCAGCGACACCGCAAGCCGCGGAAAGAGGGAAGACCTAAGCGGTTATTACATAATTGAGGAGCTGAAAAAGGAAGGAAATGAGAACGTCTATTATGCAGTTGTGCCGGATGAAAAGCTCAAGATAATAAAGGCTGTAATTGAAGCCCTTGAAAAGGCCGATGTTGTGATTACAACGGGCGGTACCGGAATAACAAGGAGAGACGTGACGATTGAAGCCTTGAGACCCCTCTTTGATAAAGAACTCGTAGGTTTTGGGGAGATATTCAGGCTAAAGAGCTACGAAGAAGTTGGAACCGCTGCGGTTCTAAGCAGAGCAACCGCGGGAATAATAAGGGATAAAGAAAGCAAAGTCGTCTTCTGTCTGCCGGGAAGTCTAAACGCAGTGAAAACAGCCCTTGAAATTATCAAAAAAGAAGCCTATCACATTCTCAAACATGCGAGGGAGTAGTTATAAGTTATAACTTTTAACTTATAACTTAAAAGTTAGAAGGTGATAAGATGAGGGAATTCAAACAGCTAACCCCCTACAGAAAAGCCCTCGAAATGATGCTGAACGATATAAAAGAGCTTGAAGAAACCGAGGAACTTCCCCTTGACGAAGCTCTCGGGAGAGTGCTTGCCGAGGATGTTGTCTCACCAATAGATTTACCCCCCTTTGATCGCTCTGCCGTTGATGGGTATGCGGTTAGGGCTGAAGATACTTTCCAAGCGAGGGAGTACGCTCCGGTGGAGCTCGAGGTTATCGATGAAATCACTGCTGGAATGGAAAGCGAGAGAGAGGTCACCAACGGTAAAGCAATAAAGCTAATGACCGGCAACAAGATGCCAAAGGGAGCCAATGCCGTCATAGAGCAGGAAAAGGTGAAGCGAGAGGAGAACAAAATCTACGTCCTCAGACCCGTTGCCCCAGGGCAGAATGTTGCCTTCAAAGGCGAAGACGTGAAGAAGGGAGAAGTCGTCCTCAGGAAAGGGAGAATATTAAAGCCTCAAGACCTCGGAATGCTCAAGGGGCTTGGAATTAAAACCGTTAAGGTGAAGAGAAAGCCCAAGGTTGGGATAATGGTTACAGGTGATGAGCTAATAGAAGAGCTGAATGAAGAAGCCCTGAGAAGTGGAAAAATCTTGGAAAGCAACTCCGCAATGCTGAAAGCTCTTGTGAGGGAATACTTTGGCGAACCGGTCTTCTACGGTATAATTCCGGACGATGAAGAGCTCATAGGCAAAACAATTGAAAGGGCAAAAAAGGAGTGCGACCTCGTTTTAATCACCGGTGGAAGCGCCTTTGGAGAGAAGGACTATGCCCACAAGTTCGTCAACCTGCTCTTCCATGGATGCACAAACAAGCCGGGAAGACCGATAGGGTATGGCGAGAGAGTCTTCGTCATGAGCGGTTACCCTGCTGCTGTATTTGCCCAGTTCCATCTCTACGTCAAATATGCTTTAGCAAAGCTTGTTGGAGCAGATTACAGGCCGATAAGGGTTAAGGCAAGGCTCAAGGAGAAAGTGCCATCATCTCTGGGAAGGCATGAGTTTGTGAAGGTTTACTATGAAAACGGCGAAGCTGTGCCGATTAAGAAAAAGGGAAGCGGAATAATGAGCGCAATAGTTGAGAGCAACGCTTATCTCGAAATCCCGGAGGACAGCGAAGGGTATAAAGAGGGAGAGGAGGTCTGGGTTACGCTTTATTGAATATCTGCCTTTTTATTCCCTTTTCATGACCATCCACACAAGGATTGGGAAAACCAGCGTCGCATCTGCCCATATTTCCACGTAATCTGCCTTTGCCTTTATTTTGCCCCAGCTCACGCCTTCACTTGGGGGAGCTCCGCTTAAAGAGCCGTCCCACGGAATTGCGGTGGTTATGTAGATTGCGTAATCTGTTCCGCCCCTAAAGAGGTTTGCGTTGATTATGGCGTGCTTTGGATAAGCCCCACCCAGAATTATTGATGCGGTCTCCTTTGCGGTAATGGCGAGGTTGTTGAGCTTCACTATGTCGTTGGCTACATCTATTATAAGCTCTCTGTCGCCTCTCTCCTCTTTGAAGAAGTAAAGCATATCCCCAAAGGAACCATCGGTCAAAGCAGGACAGAAGATCGGAATGTTGTTCTTGTATGCCCAGTAAAGGATGCTCTTTTCCTTCTCTTTGCCCAGCTTTTCGTCCATATATCTGCCGAGCTCGTAGATGACCTCACTCGCTGTTAAATGTCTCTTTTTTTCCCTTTCAATCTCTAGGAGCCTCTCAAAGAACGGAATCATGTACTTCTCAAATTCAATATAGCGGTCGTTGGGCACAAAAATGTTGCCAATTCTGTTTATTCCCTTCTGTCTCATCTCGGCATCGTTGACGTTCCAGTCTCCAAGGATAAAGGGTTTCAGGGCTTTTATGAAATCCTCCTCCACTCCTCCAGCGGTGGTTACAATTACATCGACCTTCTTATGCTTCACAAGATAAGCTATAACCTCCCTCAGGCCAGAAGAAACTATATTGGATGTGTAGCCGAGGAAAACTCTAACTTCTTCCCCGTTTTTTCTCTTTTTCTCCACTTTCTTCCAGATTTCAATGGCCTTTCCCAGATGTGTTGCTTGAAAGCCTATTCTTTCGTAGTATTCAATGACTTCCTCTAAGCTGCTCACGTCCTCAAGCCATGGGCCAATGACAGGAATTTCCTTAATTCCCTCAGTTGATGACTCCTTAAGAACTGACTTTTTTGGATCCAAATCCCACACCTCCAAGGGGCATTGAAAAAAGAACTTAAAGTTTTTGCCCTACTCAAGGGACTTCAGAGCTTCCAAAAATCTCTGCACAACTTCCTCGGGAGCATCTTTCTTGGGGCTTCTCTTCATTCTCGGCGGCTCTCCATGTTTATATCTCTCAATCCACTCAAAAACCTGCTCAAGGGCTTCTTTAAAGTTGCTTACAGGTTCAAAGGGTTCATCAAGGTAATAAATCTCTTCATCTTTGAGGTCATATATCAGAACTGCCGGGTAAAGGGTGTCATCCTTACATGGGCATTCAGACTCTACGCTGACTTCAATAACAAAATCCCCTACCTCAAGAATCCCCTCCTCTTTTAGGGTTTCTTTCCACTTGCTCATACGTCTTATGAATTGCTTTTCAGGTTTTAAAATTTAACCAGGGCGTGTTTATAGTAACCTTTATTAGGGTTTTTGCTGAATTCTTTCAGGTGGTTGTCGTGATCCCCAGATGGGATCACAGACTCAAAGACCCTGAAAGCGTGGCATTCGCAATTCTTGACGTTTTAGCAGACTTCGAATCAGAAGGAAAGCTGAAGAACCTGCCAAAATCCAAAAAATTTCCAGTAAAAACAATACTGGCAATACTCCTCTTTAAACAATACTACAACCTACCCCTCAGAGACGCCCAGCACTACGGCAGAAAATTCTTCGGAGCAAACATTCACTACTCAACCCTCCACAACTGGGAGAA
>NZ_WHIZ01000046.1:0-16538 GCF_009372125.1 Thermococcus sp. 101 C5 | reverse complement strand
GCTTTCCTGTTTGAGGGCTGTTGGGTAGTTTACTGCATCCCCGCCCTAAAGGGCGAGGCTTTCAGAAGAAAAAGTAAAGGCGAGATAACAAAGTGTGTTCAAGATGAAACTGCGATTGCGGAAACTGCTGTATTCTGTATATTCCCATTCAACACCGAAATGATTACAGTTGATATGTATGCCAAGATGCTCTATGCTGCGACGGGTATTGAAGAGTTTAGGGATCCAAAGTACCTCTGGCTTGTCGGAGAGAGGATATTCAACCTCGAGAGAGCCATAAACGTTAGAGAAGGCATTGATGGAAAGTACGACAGGATGCCTGAAAGGATTGTGAAAGAGCCCGTGCCGAGAGAGCCTTCCAAGGGGCAGGTATTTGAGGAGGAGGTTCTTCTAAAAGACTACTACAAAGCCAGGGGCTGGGACGAAAACGGGGTGCCGACAAAGGAGAAGCTCAAGGAACTCGGGCTCGATGAAGTTGCAGAGCAGCTTTGAATTTTTCAATTTTCCCAATTTATTTTGTAGGTGAGGCTATGAAGGTGTTTGTCAAGCTTGTCGCTCAAGTTGCTGGAGAAGTGGATAAACCTGAATTCTGGGTCTTTCTTGAAGATGGCTCTACTCTAAAGGATCTCCTGCAGAAATTAGAAGCTGAAAAAGGGATTAAGGTAGATTTTAGCAAGAAAGACGTAGTGATTCTAATAAACGGCCGCTCTGTGGAGTTCCTGGGGGGCATTGAAGCTAAGCTTAAGGACATGGATAGAGTTATAATAATGCCCGTGGCCGCAGGAGGATGATTGGACTTTGTTGGTGCCAAGTGAGCAATACCCAATTTTTCTTCCTGAACCAAAAGCTTAAACTATAGCCGGTACTATCTTACAATGGTGAGATTATGAGAGAGGCTATGTACTGGGAACCCTTAGAGGGCAACAGGGTGAGATGCCGCTTATGTCCCTTAAACTGCATTATAGATGAGGGGCGGAGAGGTTCCTGCAGGGTCAGGAAAAACATTGGAGGTAAACTTTACACGCTCAACTATGGAAAGGTATCCTCTATAGCCGCTGATCCGGTTGAGAAGAAACCCCTTTTCCACTTCTATCCGGGCTCCTGTGCCTTCTCCATAGGTACCGTGGGATGTAATATGCACTGCCTCCACTGCCAGAACTGGGAGATAAGCCAGGCAGATGAAACCTTTCCTTACCTTGAGGAAGCCACTCCAGAAGCCATTGTAAGGCTGGCAAAGCACTATGAATGCGAGAGCTTAGCCTACACCTACAACGAGCCGACGGTGTGGTATGAATTCGTTCTTGAAACTTCAAAGCTTGCCAAAGGAGAAGGCCTGAAGAACATCCTTGTGACGAACGGCTACATAAACGAGGAACCCTTCAGAGAACTTGCTCCCTATATAGATGCCATGAACATTGACATAAAGGCCTTCCGTGATGAGTTTTACAGAAAGATTTCAAAGGTGCCAAGTTTGGAGCCAAGCAAGAGAACCGCGGTTATAGCCAAGAAGGAGTTTGGGATTCACGTTGAGCTTACGTACCTTATAATACCCACGCTGAACGACAGCGAAGAGGAAATAAGGGCCTTTGCACGGTGGGTTGTTGAGGAGCTTGGTGGTGATACACCAGTGCACTTCTCACGCTTTTTCCCGTACTACAGGCTCCTTAATTTACCTCCCACGCCGATTGAGACCGTTGAGAAAGCCTACCGCATAGCAAGGGAAGAAGGGCTTAAGTTTGTGTACGTTGGAAATATACCGGGACATGAGGGAGAAAACACCTACTGTCCAAAGTGTGGAAAACCTTTAATAGTGAGGTGGGGCTTTACCATAGAGGAGTACCACATAAAAGACGGAAAGTGCGGATACTGTGGTGAGCCCATACCCATAGTTGGTGAATATAGGAAAAGATATTACAGAGGAATGTGGTGGTAATATGGCGATAATGAAGGTTAGATTTTACATAGAAGCTCTCTCAAACGATAGGAAAGCTTTGGAAAGGGCTGTTGAGGAGATCGCGAAATCCCTAAAGAATGAAACCAATGTAAAGGTTGAGAACATAAGAGCCGAGGATATCCTTGAAAATCCTGAAGAGGAGATGCTCAAATACTCAAGCATGGTTGAGGCAGAACTGGAGGGTTCTTTTGAAGAAATAGTAAAAGCCACCATGAAATATGCCCCCGCAATAGTTGAAGTTGTATCCCCTGCCAAAATTGAAATAGATGCCAAAGACCTTATGAAAATCCTTGGGGAAGTTTCTTTGTTCATGGGCAAGCTCATGGAGAAGTTTGGTGGACTTGTGGCGTATCCTCCACTTGATGAGATTCCAAAACCGAGAGTGGGCTACAGCAGGGAAGAGATTGAAGAGATGATAATAGATGGCAAAGAAATTCTCTACCGCTTCGTTATAGAAACCTTTGGAAAGGACAAAGAATCGATAGAGGAGACCATGCTGAAGGCCTTCGCATATGAGGGCTGTAAGATCAACAAAATTGCTGTTAAGGTGCAGGAGGAAAGAGGGGACAGAATATATGCCCTTGTGGCTAGCGAGCTGATATCGCCGTTTGAGGTTCTTTTCCAGCTTACGGCAAAATATGCGCCGGTTGCAATATCGATAATCGAGCCAGAGATAGTTGATATCTCTGCAACAGAACTTCAAAATGCTCTCACGGATTTGGGTGGCTTTGTCCATGAGCTCACTCACAGACCGCTTAAGAAGAAGCTCATAGAAAAGGACACCTTCAAATTCAGGCTCTCCTGACCCTCTGCTCAACCTTTTAATTTATTGATGAGAAAGCTTATAAGTAAGGGCCGTGATTGCGGATTGGGTATCTATGCTCTCCCTTCAACTTTTGTCGAGATATTATCGGCAAAAGGCGAATTGGGTGTAGGCAGTAGGTAAATGCCACTTTTGACCATCTGGGCAAAAAGAAGGCTTTTCTAATCGTTAGAAAGGGTCTGAAAGCGAAAAGTATATAAACCCTAGACTACATAGAGGTATTGAAGAATACCATAGTTGGGGGTTTAGCCCCCCACAAGGTATCGGAGGTGTGAAGACATGAAGGTAAGAAAGATCGCGGCCCTTGCCGTTGGTGCCGCAATGGTTGGAGCGACCCTTGGATATGCAAACGCTGCACTACCAGGGAAGGAGTTCTTTGTTAAGGATGGAATGCCAAACGTTAAAATCGTAGTCGGTGCAAACGCACCATCAACCATGGACGTTGCCAGCGCTGCTGACGTGGCTCTTGCAATTGGAAGCTTGCTCTACACATCTGAGGAAGTAGAGGCAAGCGGTGTTAGTGTAGTTGTTAAGAGAGAAACTACACAATACCCAGACCCAATCCCGGTTTACAGCAACCTCTACGAAGACACTGGCGTTGACCCAAACACAGATAATGAGGAACTTTCAGACCTTGCAGACGACAACTTCTGGTATAACGGAAGTGCCGACGCCTACAACGGTGCTTACTCAGCATGGGACAGCTGGATGCCAAAGTTCGAAGGCGAAATTGAAAACATGGATCAAATAAATGGCGACGCCCAGGTCGACTGGGACTTCGAGATTTTGGACATAGAGCTTGTTGACGAGAACCAGGAGACAATTACCTACCCACCAAAGGAAGCTACCCTTAAGATCCCAGCTGGCAACTTCACTGTTACACTCAACTATGCCATAAGCAAGTGGGAGAAGGAAACAGTAACAAACAGCACCATCTGGGGAAGCCTTGATCAAACAAAGACAACAGATACAGTTGTAGACGATGACCAACCAGAGGGATACAACTTCGTTGAGACTGTTTACGACGGTGTTGACGAAGGGGACACATTCACAATCCTTGGAAACACCTACTATGTATTGAAGCTCAATGCGACAGAAGGGAGCATGACCTACGGTAAAGACCACGGCGAAGTCTGGTTCAGGCTTGGAGACATAAAAGACTACGACGGCTACAAGGTTAAGGCAGTTGACATAAGCGTTAACGAGAACAGAGCACTTGTAGAGGTTACAAGCCCAGAGGGAGTTGACCAGCTCGTTATACTCAACAAGGACGAAGAGAAGGATGTCTTTGGAGATGGAGGAATAATCCTCAAACTTACAGACACATTCGTCGGTATCGATGGAAACCTCATAGCAACAATTAAAGTCGTAACCAACCAGAAGACCGTGAAGACTGGTGACGAACTCATCCCAGGATGGGAAGTTCGCTTTGACTTCTCAGGCGGAAAGATAGTGAAGGTTACACTCACAAACAAGAACGACCTTGAGGGCAAAGAGCTCGACATTCTCGGCAAGTACAAGATGTACTACAAGTCCGAGGTCTACACAAAGGACGTTGACAAAGATGGCAAGGAAGAGTACGCAGTTAAGTCATACATTGTAGTTGAGCCCGTTGAGAAGACCTGGGAGACCAAGGAGCTCAAGGTTGGCGACGAGTTCGAAGGATGGACAATTGAGGCAATCAAGGGCGAGGCCTACACCAAGGTTACACCAATGGTTCCAGCCGAGCCAATCACAGTCCTTGACAGCGAGCTTGACCTCAACGCAGTCGACAGCAACCTCATCCTCGTCGGTGGACCAGTTGCAAACGCAATCACCAAGTACCTCGTCGACCAAGGACTAAGCACAGTTGACTGGGAGAACAGCGATGGCGACCTCGAATACATCGAAGATGCATTTGGAACATTCGACGTCCTCATCGTTGCCGGTAAGGACAGGTACGCAACAAGAGACGCAGCCAAGGAGCTCATGGAGTACCTGGCTGGGCTCTGAAGCTTTTCCCTTCTTTTTTAATTAACTTTTCTGGAGGTTTTGGGATTGAATAAAAAATTAGCTGCACTACTTCTGTTGCTTATCCTTGTGGTCGCCCCCTTGGCTGTCATTAGTTATGGATATCTGCACTTTTCGAGTAATGTTTATCCGGATAAAGAACCCTTGAGAAAAGTTCTTGTTAAAGTTCCTTATAATGGGGTTGACCACAAAATCCTTCTTGAAAGCTACAACACCGGCGATCCCATCTTAGATTTGAATTTAACCCTTAGGGGGACTGTATACGAAGGCATGACCATCATAGTTGGAGACCCAATGTTCAGAAACTGTGATGCTAGAACTCTTGGTGATGTGTGCGTGTGGAGAACAAGAACCGCAACAGAGATATCAGCAGTACTGTCGCCAGTGTTCACCGCAAACAGGTACTGGTATTACAAAGGAAAGGGATACGATGAGAACGAGTCCATGGCTAGAGCTCAGGCCGATGTTGAAAAAATACACGTAACATCCCTTGGCTTCATTCAGAGGGTTGAAATTGGGCTTGGACTCATAGGAAACAAAAAACACCTGCTCGTTATGCTAAGGGGGCCCGCAGAGGGAGGAAAAATAGACCGCATATATTCGCCGAAGGAGGGCATTGTAGTGCTTGAAGCCACAAATGAACAAACGCTCTTTGCGGAGGTTTTGCTGTTAAAGGCCATCATAGGCTCAAGGGTCAAATGACCACAATATCTCTGTATATTTCTCTTTTCTCCGGCTCAACTATTTCCAAAAACTCCTCTTTGGTTTTGAACGGCCTCTTTGCGAGAATTCTTACGACCTTCTTCTTTCCAATCCCGGGCAGATAAGTTAAAACCTTGGGGCTCTCGGTGTTTGGGTTTATCGGTATTGGGACTCCCGTTATGCTCCTGAAGCCGTGGTCAACAATGAGAACGTCGTAAAACCTGTTCAGCTCAATTTTCTTTGGGATTCCTACTATTAAGGGATAGCTCCCTATCTGCCTCCCGTATGTTAAGCCGTTGTCAAACACTTCAGCCCTAACATCCCTCAATATTGTCCCAACGGGAACGAGGCGTTTGAGCATTGGATAGTCTATCTCGTGCCTTATTTTGTACTTATAGTGCTTGATCAGGGTTTTGTGCTTCTCGGTCTTTACCTTGTCCCTTATGTGCCATAAAGGCGTTCCCGGGAATACAACCACCTGCCTTATGTTTATCCTCCTCACCAGCAGTCCCTCGTCGAGTATTTTCTTCAAAAACTCGTAGGTGAGCTCATAGGTCTTCTTGGTCTCTCCGGGGAGACCGAAGAGGATGTTAATTCCGGGCAGGAGCCATGGCATCCCGTTGTAACCCCTTTTAGCGCCAACCTCGTTTAGAATCTTAACGGCTTCGTAAGTCTCTTCCGGTGTGGAGTTCAGGTTGTTGAGCTTCGCTACCTTCGGATCAGCAGTTTCAAGCCCGAAGGCAACGACATTTCCGGGCGTGCCGTATTTTATGAGTGTCTTCGCTATCCTGATGCTCTCCTCAGGGTAGTTCGCTATGACCGCGGGGTTGGCATTGTCTACGTGGAGGGTCTTTACTTCCGGTGCAGCTGCTCTAATTCCCTTGAAAAGCTTTTCAATTGCCTCGGGATTTGGAACCGGAACTCTATCATTAGGCTTCGCCATGTAAGAGAAGATACAGCTCTGTCTTCCTATTCTAAAGTGCCTCACTCCGAGATTATAGAAGACTTCGACCTCTTTGACGATGTCTTCAATAGGTCGGTCTTCTATTGATTTATACCTTACCGGCTCCGTACAGAAGGAGCAGCCCCCTATGCCGGCAGCCTTTGGGCATCCCCTCTGGGTCTCGATCTCCACTATGACAAAATCGGGGTAATCCGGGAACTGCTTCACCACTTCGGCACCTAAGAGTGCATAGTCCCTCAATTCCGAATAGTCCCTGAAGCGGAGGGGGTTCGCTTCTTTGGGGTTTGTGAAGAAGTCATAGAGAAAAGCCTCCAGGTCGCCGTAAGCGATGTGGTCAAAAATCGCCTGAGCAAGGGCAAGTTCTCTCGAGCCTATCTTTGTTCCGCCCTCATGGGCCGAGCCCATAAATGCCGGTCCGCCGAGGATTTTAATGCCCTTGAACGGCTTTATAAACTTCGCAACCTCTTCCACCTGAGAAGGGACCGCAGAAAGGTATTTTCCCGGAGTGTGCAGTCCACCTATGTATACAATCACATCTGCTTTCTCAAGAATCTCTTTTGTTTTATGTACGTTGGGAGTTTTATTTTTGGTCTTTATCCCCTGTTCGCCCTCAAAAGTAAAGCGCAGGTCATCTATTGTGAGATAAAAAATTCTCGCATCTTTTCTGGCTTTTTTTATTGCACCGTAGGCGTATCTTGGATAGATTCCCAAATAAGGGGGCACTCCAAGTCCCGCTGGTTCGTCGGTGTAGCCGTCTATTATTGCAACTATCATGTGTGAGAATTTGGCCGGGGGTTTAAAAACCCAGCGAAGGGGATATGCAATATTTTTAAACTTTGAAATAGAAATAAATAGGCTGGCGGATATTGAGCGGGAACGATACAATAAACTAAAAAACCTGAAAGAAGAATATCTTGCAGTAAAGAACAATCAGGCTGCTCAATGATTTTTATTTTCAATGAGCGGGTAACCAAAAAGTGAACATGAGGTGTTGTTATGAGAGAGGTATCCTTAACTGTTAAAGAAAATATAAAGAAGCTTCTCCAAACACTTCCTAAATTAAGCATGAAGGAACTTCTTTCCTACTGGATAAACGCGGAGGTTGAGGAGGCTGAGATGTATCATCGCCTCTATGAGCTGAGCAAGGAATTGACGTGGATTGAAGAAGTACCCAAGGTTTTTCGTAAGCTCAGCGAAGAGAGCTTGGAGCATGCAGAAGAGCTGCTTCGACTTTACAAAAAGCTGTTTCCGGGTGAAAAACCTATCCTGGTTAATTTACCTCCCTTAGAGGTAGTTTTGGCCGAGCCTGAACTTGAGAGGTTCTTAGAAAAGGGAAGGGCAGAGGAGCTTTTTGACATCTTAATGGAGAACGAAAAGATGGCGGCAGAGGCTTACGAGTACCTCTCGAAGCTGAGTGAAAACCCCGAGGTTAAAGAGGTAGCAAAATGGCTGGCGGAGATTGAGTGGGGACACTACAACCACATAAAAGCCCTGAAAGAGAAGTACCTCTCATTAAAAGACAATGCTACTCAATGAGGTTTTGGCTTCTTAGAAACTCTTCTATATCCTTTATCTCCTCAATTGAAAGCTGAAAGACTCTCTTCTGGGAGTGGGGAATACTCTCAATAACAGGTTTGAGCTTTTTGAACTCATCCTTCGTAATGCCCAGCATGTGGTAGGAATCCTTTAGGGCCTTGCTCGCAAGCTTTCTTCTGTGCTGGAAGAGGGCCTTCACGAGGTTCTCATTTAGAGCTATCTGTTCCTCTTTGGGTTTGGGCGTCATTACTATTACTGCAGAATCGACTTTTGGTCTTGGGTAGAACGCCCCTCTGCCTATTCTTTCAACAAGGTCAACATCTGCCTTAGCCTGCACCATTACCGAGAGGCGGGAATAGTTTTTATCCCCCGGCTTTGCCACCATTCGCTGGGCAAATTCAAGCTGATAAATGAGCACGGCTTTCTTAAACTCATACTTCAAAAACTTGAAGGTTATTGGAGAAGATATCTGATAGGGGAGATTGGAAACTATCTTATCGAACTCGGGAAAGTCTATCTTAAGGGCATCGCCGTGTATGATTTCCACGTTGTCCCAATTGTACTCCTTTTTTAGTATTTCAATAATCCGCGCGTCCGTCTCTATGGCGTAAACTTTCTTTGCCCTTTTTGCCAGCTTGTCTGTCAGCACGCCCAAACCGGGCCCTATTTCGAGGACGGTCTCATTTTCCTTTATATCTGCCCTTTCCACTTCCCTTTGGATAACATCCTCCACTATGAGGAAGTTCTGGCCAAGATCAGAATTCGGCCTTAAGTTATATTTAGAAATTAAAGAAAAGACTTTGGAGTGCATATTTACTCCCTGAATATTCTTCTTGAACCTACGAAAAGCCTGTAGCGGTCTTTGTTCTCAAGCTCATCCAAGATTCTTCTCGCTATCATTTTTACCGGGTCCGGGAGTCCCTTTACCCTGTGCTTCAAGTCCTCAAAGCTCTTGAAGGGCTCTTTTTCCCTCTCCTCCAAAATGTCCCACATGTGCTTCTTTCCTATTCCCGGGAGCAGTTCCAGGCTGTGGAGTCTGTTTGTAATTGGCGGAGCAACGTTAAAGAACTTCACAAAACGCTCTTCGTTGTTCTTTACAATCTCCTCGAGGACGTACGGAAGCTCGGCCTTCGCTGTTGGAGTCAGCTCATCATAGTTGAGCTTTTTACTTATCATAAGTATCTTGTCTCTCTGTCCCTTTCCAACAAAGACCCTCTCATAGAGCATGAGGTCTGTCTTCGGAATTACCTCGAGCAGGGTAAAAGCCTTCTCCCCAATAACCTGTGCTACCGGCTTGTTGTCCCTAAGGTTTCGGTGTTCAAGATCGAGATAACCGGTGGGAAGGTAATCTAACACATACGCATATTCTTCATACTCCACATTATGCTTCTTTTTATCGGCGCTTTGTGCGTAGGAATGTCTTCTACGATAATAATCCATGGTCTCTCCCCCCAAGAATATACTGCCTAAGGCTTTTAATACTTTTCGAGAAATTTTGAAAAAGAAGAGGAGAGGAGTTACTCCCTATATTCTGCGAGGATTTCGAGTATCTTTTCTGCCTCCTCTTTAGTGGGCGTGTACTCTTCCTTGGCGAAGATAACCCTTATGTCAAAGTAGTCCTCGGGCATTATGTCGACAATTTTTGTCGCTATCCTTTCATCAAGCCATTCAAAGAGGCCTATTAGCTTCTCTCTGAGCTCTTTTGCTTTTTCTGCTGGGAGCTTTGAGAACTTCTCTGCGTGCTCAATGCTAACCCTTGCTTCATAGAATATTGGCTCCTCTGGGTTTTCCTCTAGCCCTTCTTCTCTCCTTTTAAGCAGCAGCTCCTTTGCCTCCGGAATTGAGATGTATTTCTCCTTGAGCTTTTTGCGCCCTATCATAGTTCTCACTTCTGGGGCCTTAAGTGAACTGGGTGAATGAAGAAGGTCTTAACCTTACTACCGTCATTGATCTGGACGATATATGCATCTCCCCTCTTTCCAACCACAGTACCTGTTCTTCCGTGGAATCTTGGGTCTGGCATTCCCTTGTGGTAGCTTGGCTCAATCACTATGTGGACTCTCTGACCAACTTCAAACTCCTGAAGGAACCTTGTTAGTGGAGGAAGACCTCTCCTTCTTGGTGATTTGCTAAGCTTACCCCTAGTTTTCCTTCTAATAGTATGGGCCTTTTGAACCATATTACTCACCTCTTAGAGCTTATTTAGGAGTCTCAACAACTTATACGTTTAGGAACAAGCGCTATAAACTACGGGTCTTTCCCAGTATCATAAGCTCATCCGCTCAACCATTTATAAAGTTTTCACTGCTCATCTAGGATGTTCAGCACATCAAGCTTTTCACACCATGCCTTTTTGCCCAGTATCTCGCTAACTGAGGGACTCGTTCTTCCATTGTCTCCGGAGACCAGCTCTTTTATATAGAGGCCTCCGTCGGTTATCAGGCGGAGTTTAAAGTGTTTCTCATCAATAAGCTCGCCTTCAGCTTTGTGAACCTTTCTCACCCTCACCAAATCAGCCCTTCTTCCCAAAACCCTTCTGGGTGTTCTCTGGTTAATAGTGGCCCCTTCAAGTGTCTTGACAACTTTTTCAACCTCTTCCTCGCTGATGCCTTCCTCAACATAAACAATGGCCTCGTATTCTTTTTTGTGGTTTGACGTGAGAACATTTTCTGCCTCTTCCTTGGTTATAAACCTCAATCCTAAAACCTCAACTTTCCCGCTTTTGTTGATTTCCTCTGCAATCTTCTCCAAGTCAATATGCCTTTTTATCGGCCTCTTGACCTCGACAACGAAGGGTCTTCCATTCCCAAGCATTCTCACATCTACGTCCTCTCTTCCAGCTCCGTGGAATATGCATTTTCCTTTTGTCGCTTTTGAAAAAGGTTTGCAGATTATTGACGCAACACTTTCTTTGAATCCTCTTAATGGCGTTTGTGGAATCCCCCTGACCAGCTTCCTATAACGTCCATAGACATAGAGGGGTTTTATCTGAAGCTCCACTTTCTCCTGGTAAGGTTCCACTATAAAAACGACATCGGGGTTGCTTTTATTCACGGGCTTTTGAAGTATGAGCTCAAGGATCTTTCCAATTTCTCTGTTCAATTCCCTGTTTATTGGTTCAGCATACTTCAGCCCAAACCTCTCAATTAGCTCTCGCTCCTTATCCGCGATTTCTTTGGGAACCCTTGAACCAACGAGAAAGCTCTCAAACTCAAGTTCTAGCTCTGAAACCTTATCGTAGCAGAGCCTTGCGAGGTATTCGGTCTTTTTAAAGACGTTCTTGCAAAGCTCACATTCCTGGGGCTCCTGGAAGCTCACTTCTCCTCTCGCTTCTCGTTCCATATTGAGGACTAGCCTTATTGATTTTCCACGTATGTAGTTGTCTCCCTTTCCAAGCAGGCCAAAAGCTCTGCCCAGGCAGCGGTCACATAGCTTGGACTCTTTGAGTATCTCTTCGGCCTTTTCTATTATCATCACCCGGCACCCTTAAGCTTTTTAATGTTCTTTCGAACCTTACCCCATGATGACGAGAAGGCAGAAGATAATAAAGCTTTTGGAGGAGAGGGACTACAGTGTAAGTGAGCTTGCAATGCTCCTTGAGATGAGGGGTAAGGGAAGCAGAAATGTAATTCTTGAAGACCTCAAAGCAATTGCTAACATCGTAAAGCGCGAGGGAAAGGCTCTCCTCATTCAACCAGCCCAATGCAAGAAATGTGGCTTCGTATTTAAACCGGAGATAAAAATTCCCAGCAAATGTCCAAAGTGCAGGTCAGAGTGGATTGAAGAGCCAAGGTTTAAAATCGAGACTCGATAGGAGCTATACTTGTGGTGGGAAAGGAGACAATGTTTATATCTCTCCCACCTCTATCTAGCCTAAGATTCAAAGGGGGTTTCGCTATGAGGAAAGTTGAGCTTTTCATGAAGGAAAAGGGCATTGAGATTGGCGATTATGTTGAGGTTGTTGAGAAGGAAAACAACACAACAGTTGTCCACAGGGGCATTGTAATGCCTCCATATGAGCTTTCGAAGGGAGAAACCCTTACAATAAAGCTCGACAACGGGTACAACATCGGGATTTTAATCGACCAGATAGCGGAAGTAAAAATCCTTGAAAAAGCCAAGCCAAGAGAAGAAGTTTCATTTAAAGAAGTCCTCCCCAAAAAGCCCGGACTCCCCAACGTTACCATAATAGGAACCGGTGGAACAATAGCGAGCAAAATAGACTACAAGACAGGTGCTGTTCATGCGGCTTTTACAGCGGAGGAGCTGGCAAAAGCAGTGCCAGAAATTTTTGAAATAGCCAACATAACACCAAAGTTGCTCTTTAACATAATGAGCGAAGACATGAAGCCCGAATATTGGAAAAAGATGGCCCACGAAGTTGCAAAGGCCCTTAACAGTGGAGAAGATGGGGTAGTAATAGGACACGGAACAGACACGATGGGTTATTCTGCCGCTGCATTGAGCTTCATGCTGAGGGATTTAGGAAAGCCCGTAATTTTCGTCGGCTCTCAGAGGAGCAGTGATAGGCCCTCAAGTGATGCTGCGATGAACCTAATATGCTCCACCAGAATGGCAGTTGAAGACTTTGGGGAGGTTGCAGTTGTAATGCACGGGGAAAGCGGCGATACTTACTGCCTAGCACACAGAGGGACAAAGGTCAGAAAGATGCACACCTCAAGGAGAGATGCTTTTAGGAGCATAAACGACGTCCCCATAGCAAAGATATGGCCCGATGGAAGGGTTGAATACCTGAGGGACGACTACAGAAAGAGAAGTGAAAGTGAAGTGTGGGTGGACGACAAGCTTGAAGAGAAAGTTGCCCTCATAAAGGTCTATCCTGGCATGAGCGGAGAGCTCATTGACTTTTTAGTTGATAGGGGCTACAAGGGAATTGTAATAGAAGGTACCGGCCTAGGCCACACATCAAATGACATAATACCCACGATAGAGAGGGCAGTTGAAGAAGGGGTTGCAGTCTGCATGACGAGCCAGTGCCTCTACGGTAGGGTCAACCTCAACGTCTATTCCACGGGTAGAAGGCTTCTTAGGGCCGGTGTTATCCCATGTGAAGACATGCTTCCAGAAACAGCCTATGTAAAGCTCATGTGGGTTCTCGGTCATGTCCAGAACCCTGACGAAGTTAGAAAGATGATGCTGACGAACTATGCTGGAGAAATCACCCCCTACACAAGGTTTGACGCTTATCTGAGGTGATGGATATGGAGTTTGATTACAAAGCACTTGGACTTAAAGTGGGCCTCGAAATCCACAGACAGCTCGACACGAAAAAGCTGTTCTCACCCGTTCCAAGCGAGCTTCATGATGAAGTTGATTTTACAGTTGAGAGAAGATTAAGGCCTACTATGAGCGAGCTCGGGGAGATTGACCAGGCCGCGCTTGAAGAGTTCAAGAAGGGCAGGGCTTTTGTCTATGAAGGGAACTACAAGTACAGTGATCTGGTCTATCTGGACGAGGAACCACCCCACCTGCCGGACGAAGAGGCCTTGAGGGTTGCTCTCCAGATTACATATCTCTTAAACGCCGTTCCTGTTGATGAGGTCCACTTTATGAGAAAGATTGTCATAGACGGTTCAAACGTCTCCGGTTTCCAGAGAACCGCTATAGTCGGCGTTAACGGTAAGGTAGACACGCCCTGGGGAAGCGTTGGAATTCCAACTATCTGCCTTGAGGAAGACGCGTGCAGAATTATAGAGCAGGGAGACAAAAAAGCAGTTTACAGGCTTGACCGTCTGGGGATTCCATTAATTGAGATTTCCACAACTCCAGATATCCACCATCCGGAGCAGGCAAAGGTAGTGGCGAAGTTCATAGGTGATGCTTTGAGAGCAACGCGCAAAGTAAAACGCGGTCTTGGAACAATAAGGCAGGATTTAAACGTTTCTATCAAAGATGGGGCTAGAATAGAGATTAAGGGTGTCCAAGAGCTTGACATGATACCCGTGATAATAGAGCGCGAAGTTGAAAGACAGCTCAATCTCATAAAGATTAAAGAGGAGCTCGAGAAGAGGGGAGCGAAGGAGGAAGAGCTAAAAGAGGAGTTTTATGATGTGAGTGACATCTTCGCCAACACTGGCTCAAAAATAATTGCCAGCACCTTAAAGAGGGGAGGAAAAGTTTTAGCCGTCAAGCTTCCAAAGTTCAGGGGACTCATAGGGTCCGAAATTCAGCCCGGAAGAAGACTTGGAACGGAAATGGCTGACAGGGCTAAGAAGTACGTAAAAGGTATATTTCACATTGATGAGCTGCCGAATTACGGTATAAGTCAAGAAGAAGTTGATAAGGTCATTGAGAGGCTAAACCTTGGCGAGCTCGATGCCTTTGTTCTGGTTGCGGCTGAGGAAGAAGTCGCCAAGAACGCTCTCAGGGAGGTTCTTCAGAGGGCGAGAGAAGCCATTAGAGGCGTCCCCGAGGAAACGAGAAGGGCTTTGCCGGATGGAAACACACAATATATGCGTCCTCTCCCAGGAAAGGCCAGAATGTACCCCGAAACAGATATTCCGCCAATATTTGTCAGTGAAGATCTCAAGAAGGAAATCTTGGAGAACCTTCCAGAATACCCGCAGGCAAGAGTTGAGCGCTACATCAAGGAATACGGCATAGATAAGAGCTTGGCCCAGACGCTGGTTGATGACGAGAGGGATGAGCTCTTTGAGGAACTTATAGCAATGGGTGTCAAGCCCTCTCTGGCAGCTTCAGTCCTCGTTGTGGTTCTCAAGGGTCTCAAGAAGGAAGTTCCAATTGAGAACATCACTGACGAGCATATAAAAGATGCGTTCAGGCTTTTGCTTGACAACAGAATAGCAAAGGAGGCATTTGAAGAGATATTTAAGGAGCTCGCACTCCATCCAGAAAAGACCGCTTTGCAGGTTGCAGAAGAGAAAGGCCTTACATTGCTAAGTGAAGAAGAGGTAGAGAGGATAATCAACGAAATAGTCCAGGAGAACATAGAGGTCGTGAAGGCCAAGGGCATGGGTGCCATGGGAATGCTTATGGGAAGGGCAATGGCCAAGCTTAGAGGAAAGGCCGATGGGAAGCTGGTTAGCCACCTCGTGAGGAAAAAGATTCAAGAATTCAGCTCTTAATTCTCCTTTTTCAATAACTTTTTAAGATTTGAAGTTGTATCCTAAGCGGGAAGAGAAATGACCTTTGTTCCGGGCCCGATTATAATTCCACGAAAGCCTAAAGGGAAACCAGAGAACAAAAAGAAAGTGGAGAAAAAGACTATCCCTCGAAAAAGAGAGAAGAGGTTAGTCTATGTTCTCATTAAATTAAAGCCTGAGCAGATGATAAGCGAAAAAGCCAAGGAGCTGGAGGGGCTTTTTAAGGGGAAAAGTCCTTTAACAGGGTGGTGAATCCCGACGAGTACACCCTTTTGATGAACGCCCAAAACCTCTTCTCGAAATCGAACAGGCTTTATGTAGTTGAGCTAACTGATGGAATGAACCGCTGGTTTTATCTCGTGCCGAGTGAGGAGAGAATTAAGTTCAAAAATAAGGACAAGTACATGGTGTTTCTCATCAAAAAGGACTCTGCCCTTGAAGAGATATTTAAGAAAATCGCCGAGGGCAAGTTAGCTAAGAGGAGCACGTTCGAGCTGGTAGTGACGGCAATAGAAGTGGCCCTAGGTATTTTGACATTTTTAGCTGGCTATTTGGCACTTGAAAATGTTATTGACCTCTCTCAGCTCAGCAACATTGTAACTTTTGTATTGTTTTTCATCTTCGCACTGCAGAGCATTAAAAAAGGATACAAAAGGAGAGGTTGGGGGGATTGAGGATCCCACTACATTACCTCCCAAGCTCAACCTCGAAAAAGCCCAAGAGATGTACCTACTCTGTAATATCAGGCTCTCTTGCAGAAACTTCAAGGGCACTTGAAGAGCGCTTTTCGTCTCTGGGAATACGACCAATTAGACTCATAGACCCTGAATGTTATACCTTAGAAAGCCTCGCAGAGTTTTTATATGGGAGTGAACATATTGGAATAGTAGAGGTGAGGGGAGAGCTAAACAGGATGTTTTACCTTTTCCCTGAGAGAGTGGAGTTTGAAGAGGAGCTTGAGTTTGATGTTTTTACTCCCGAGGGATTAAAATATCTCCTTAAGACCCTAGTTCCCACCACCTGTGAAGTTGTATAATCTGTCCAGATTCACGGCCAGAATCGCCCCTAAAATCCTGACAGCTAACCCCCTCAAACTAACACTCCTGCTCGGCCTCAGAAGAAACTCAGAAAACTTCGAAAACAAAGTCTCAATCCTCCTGCGAAAGTCAGACAAGTACTTGTAAAACTTCTTCTCCTCCAGATTACTAATCTGATTCCCCCGCTTTACTGGCGTGTAAACAACGCCAAACCTCAAAAACTCCTCCTCGAGTTCCCTGTTAACATACCCCTTATCCAAAAACAGAAAACAGCCGGAAAACTCCTCAACAATCACCCAGAACTTTTCCCTGACAACACTCACATCATGCTTATTCGCCGGATCAACAGACAGTAAAGCCAGCAAATTTCCATCAGAGTAACAGGTCA
>NZ_WHIZ01000045.1:0-17056 GCF_009372125.1 Thermococcus sp. 101 C5 | reverse complement strand
TTCTCCCAGTTGTGGAGGGTTGAGTAGTGAATGTTTGCTCCGAAGAATTTTCTGCCGTAGTGCTGGGCGTCTCTGAGGGGTAGGTTGTAGTATTGTTTAAAGAGGAGTATTGCCAGTATTGTTTTTACTGGAAATTTTTTGGATTTTGGCAGGTTCTTCAGCTTTCCTTCTGATTCGAAGTCTGCTAAAACGTCAAGAATTGCGAATGCCACGCTTTCAGGGTCTTTGAGTCTGTGATCCCATCTGGGGATCACGACAACCACCTGAAAGAATTCAGCAAAAACCCTAATAAAGGTTACTATAAACACGCCCCCTATGACGGAAAACTTTTTAAGCTGACCTTAAAGATAAAAATCGGGATGGGCCGGTAGCTCAGCCTGGGAGAGCGACGGCTTCGCAAGCCGTAGGCCGCGGGTTCAAATCCCGCCCGGTCCACCATATATTTTTCTCTCAGAATTTAACAAATATTCAGACATACAAGGCAAAACTTTTTTAGGTGCTTTGCCTTCATGCACTAAGGTGGTGTTCATGGATAAGTATGAAGTTCTTCAAGACCTGATGAAAAGGAGAGGCTTTGCGTGGGGCAGTTTTGAAATCTATGGTGGAGCGAGAGGTTTTTATGATTACGGTCCCTTGGGAGCTACAATAAAAAGAAAAATCGAGAAGAAAATCAGAGAAGCCTTTATAAGGGAGGGCTTCTTTGAAATTGAAACTCCCGATATCACGCCGGAGGAGGTTTTTATTGCCTCGGGACACGTGGAGAAGTTCGTTGACCCATTAACTGAGTGTAAAAAGTGCGGCTCAAGGTTTAGAGCCGATCACCTTGTTGAAGAAGCTCTTGGCATAGACACCGAGGGGCTTAGTGCCGAGCACCTCACGCAACTCATAAGAGAGCACGGCATAAAGTGCCCAGAATGTGGCGGAGAGCTCAGCGATGTGTGGTATTTCAATTTGATGTTTGAAACTTACATCGGGCCTTACAAGGATAAGAAGGGCTATCTGAGGCCCGAAACTGCCCAGGGGATATTCGTGAACTTCAAGCGCTTGAACAACTTCGCCAGAAACCAGCTCCCATTTGGAGTTTTTCAGATAGGGAAAGCCTATAGAAACGAGATTTCCCCAAGACAGGGAATGTTGAGACTCAGAGAGTTTACTCAGGCAGAGGTCGAGATTTTCTTCAATCCCAATGAGACCGAGCATCCGCACTTTGATGAGGTTAAAGACGAGATTGTCAGGCTTTATCCAATAGAACACCAGCTCAAAGACCTCGGTACGATTGAAATTACTCTCGAAGAGGCTGTGAAGAAGGGCTACGTGATGAACACATTCTTTGCCTATTACATGGGCATGGTAAAGAGAATTCTCCTCGACATAGGCATTCCCGAGGATAAAATCAGGTTCAGACAGCAACTGCCGGAAGAGAGGGCGCACTACTCAAGCGACACATGGGATGTGGAGATTCACAGCGAAAGGTTTGGATGGATTGAGTGCGTTGGTATAGCCTACAGGGGAGACTACGATCTAAGCAGACACATAAAAGAAAGCGGGGCAGATTTAACAGTTATGATTCACTACAAAGAACCCAAGATAGTTAAAAAGCTTAAGGTTTCCCTCAATATGAAAAAAGTTGGGCCTAAACTTAAGAAAGATGCAAAAAGGATTGACCAGAAGCTCCAGGAGATGAGCCAGGAAGAGCTCAAGAAAATAGTTGAGGGACTTAAACAGGTGGGAAAAGTCATCATTGACGGCTATGAACTTGAAAAAGACGACTTTATCATACAAGAAGTCGAGGAAAAGATAACCGGTGAGAAGATAGTGCCGCACGTCTTGGAGCCGAGCTTTGGTATCGATAGACCGTTCTACCTGCTCCTTGAGAACTCCTTGGCTATGGACGAAGACGGAAGAGTTTATCTCAAGATAAAGAAGGACATGGCGCCAATAGAAGTTGCCGTGCTTCCTCTCGTAGCCAAGGAGCCCCTAACGAACATAGCCTATGACGTCTTCAGAACCCTGCAAAAAGAGGGCTTCATAGTGGTCTATGACGAGAAAGACACTATTGGAAGGAGATATGCGAGGTATGACGAGATAGGGACGCCGTACTGTGTGACAATAGACAACCAGACACCCGAAGACAATACCGTGACGATAAGGGATAGAGACACGAGGGAGCAGATAAGGGTAAGCATTGAGGAACTTCCGAGGAAACTGAAGGAGCTGATTTTTGGGAGCTGATCTCATTTCTTTTTTCTTACCATAAATGAAGCGCAGTGAAGTATTATGGCAGGCAAAGTCCATCTCATCTACAAGCGTATTCCAAACAGAGTCCTTGAGCGAGAAGACGAGCTTATCGCGGACTTAGGGGACATAATAGTAGCAAAATCAAAGTTCGAAGGCATGCTTGCTCCGCTTTTTGTAAACGGAGTCAAGGTCATAGAGAACGAGTACACGATGGTGTATTTTGCCTTTGTTGGCGAAAACTATGATATCTTGAAGGTTTACGACAGGGAGGGCAACTTTAAGGGCTTATACGTTGACGTCCTGGCTTATACCAAGAGGGAAGGCGACACCCTTGAGATGCTGGATTTGTTCCTAGACATTTTCATTTTCCCCAACGGGGAAATTTTCCTTCTTGATGAGGACGAGCTTGAGATGGCCCTTCTCTATGAGCTCATAGACAAAGAAACGTTCGACTTTGCGTATTCGAAAGCGAGGGAAATCATAGAAAAATTCAGGAAAGGATTGTTCCCTCCAGACGTTGTATGGCAGTATTCACTTTCTTCTTCTGGAGATAGTTCAAGTTCTCACTGAGCCCTTACCTTTTCTTTTGAAACCTCGCCCCTCAGGCGGGGAGGAGGTCAAATTTAAATACCATTTTCTCTAGATGTTCCCGGTGATTGCATGATCAAGGAATCCAAAGATGGAGTGGTAATCCAGATATACGTGCAGCCAAATGCAAAGAAAACTGAAATTGAGGGCATAGATGAGTGGAGAAAAAGGCTGAAGGTCAGGGTAAAAGCTCCACCTGTGGAAGGGAAGGCAAATAAGGAAGTTGTGAAGTTCTTTTCGAAGCTTCTTGGTGCTGAAGTTATCATCATAAGGGGCGAGACAAGCAGGGAAAAAGACCTCCTTGTGAAAGGACTAAGCTTGGAGGAAGTAAAAAGAAAACTCGGAATTTAACGGTATTTAAGGAAGGCGATGTAATAGAAGGTTGCTCCAATTATGACAACCCCCGCAACGAAAAGGTAGAGGGCCTTTTCGGGCTTCTCCCTTACGCTGACCGAGTAGCACCCGTTTGAGATAAAGTATTCCACGTTTGCTTTTCTAACAAAGATATGCTCCCCTTTTGCCGTGAAGACTTCTTCACCGTTTTGATAGACTTTCAAAAACCCGTCCCGTACGCTCACCTCATAGCTCCCCAGTTTTCCAAAGCTGCCCTCACAGAAAGTCCCGGAGATAGTTTCGCTAGGATAGAGAAAGAAAGCAAGGATAAGTATCAGACCCAAGGCAAGGAGGTGCTCTTCAGCTTCCATGAGGAAAAATCTGTAAAAAAATTATAAAAGGTTTGGCTTCACTTCAAAATCCCAAGGCTCTTGTTGGTCTTCTTTATGCTCTCCCATTTGTCGGCGAGCTCGAACATAGCCCTTATCGCGTCAACGTTTTCCGGCACAACGTCGCTCTCCTGGTGAACAGCCTGAATATAGAAGAGTCTCTTGCCTTTCACATTTATGCTCTCCTTCCACACGCCTATCTCATAGAGGTTGTTCCACTCCCTGTGCAGGTCTCTTGCAAACTCTATCAGCTGGGCTGTACTGTCAAAGCCCTTCTCTTTCTCGAAGAGCAGAACCCTCGTGGTGTTTTCGAAGATGTCAATGACGTCTTCCCGTGTAAGGGGCTTTTTGAGCTCCACCATTACGCTGTGGACGTGCATCAAGGTTGTAGGTACTACAAAAGCCATGGTCTCTATGTTTATTGGGATAACGGTCTGGACGTCTGGGCCGTGGTGGGAGGGAACTTCAACACTTGGCTTTATGGCATTAACGGGACCCCTTTTTATGTCGTTTGGGTCTGCTGCACGGCGAATCATCACAGCGTAGACATAGTCGATGTAGTCCTTTATTGCGTTGAGAGTTCTTGTCAAGCCCGTGGTGTTGCAGGAGACAACCCTCACGTAGTTTTTACCCAGAGCCTGTTCATAGTTGGCCTGTGCAACGAAAGAAGCCTCCGCAATTTCCGCTTTCTCCCCGCCCTGGAATATTGCTTTAACTCCGGCTTTCTCGTAGAGGGCTTTGTTCTTCTCACCCATTCCTCCCGGAGTGGCATCAACAATTACATCTACTTTTTCGAGCAGGTCTTCAAGGGTTCCATCGAGCTCAAACCCCGCCTTCTCAAATCTGGGTAAAAATTCGCTAGATGCAGCATAGACGGGTATTCCAAGCTCCTTAGCGCGGTAGGCCTCAAAGTCTGGTTTTGTCTTTGTAACTCCTATTAGTTCCATATCATCTTGTTTTGAAACCGCATAAGCAACTCTCTTGCCTATGGTTCCATAACCGTTAATTCCTACCTTCACCTTCGTCACTATAATCACCAATAGTTTTACAGCGGTAAAATACTTAAGCATTGTTTTCACTGGGAGTGAGAAAATCAGAGATACTTCTCAAAAAACTGCGGAATCTTTTCCCTGTACTCCTCAGGCATAAGCTGGATTTTCCTTATATGTGCCGCTTCTGTAATCCAAAGCTCAACATCAGGATTTATTTTCCTGTTTTTCTCGTAAAACTCCTTAACCTCCTCGACCTTGAGTATTAAGGGGTTATTTGGTTTTTCTAACTTATCTTATAAGTTCTGACTGCTAAGGTTTATAACTTTCAAGAGCAGAGAATATTGCATGCCGGTGATAAGTATTGCAAATCAAAAAGGTGGAGTAGGAAAAAGTACCACAGCAATAAACCTTTCAGCTGCTTTGGCTCTCAAAGGGAAGAGAGTTCTTCTCATCGATATGGATCCTCAAGGGGCAACGACTGTTGGTCTTGGACTTAGGGAGGCAAGTCCGACTATTTACAACGTAATAGTGGATGAAGCGGACATTGAAGATGCAATAATCCCTACGGAAATAGAGGGGCTCGATCTGATCCCGAGCAACATTGCGCTTAGCGGTGCTGAAATCGAGCTCAGCAGTCAAATAGGAAGGGAATACATCCTGAGGAACAAACTTGCTAAAATTAAGGACAATTACGACTATGTGATAATAGACACGCCACCGTCTCTCGGCATTTTGACTATGAACTCCCTTGTGGCGAGTGATGAAGTTATAATCCCAATTCAGGCGGAGTACTATGCTCTCGAAGGTATAGGGCTCCTTTTAAAGGCTATAAAACTTGTCAGAGAAAGATTGGGTATTCCAATTGAGATTAGGGGTTTCTTAATAACCATGTTCGACAAGAGAACCAACCTATCCAAAGAAGTTAGGGAGGAAGTCAAGAGAATCTTTGGAGAAAAGGTCTTCAAGACAATGATCCCAAGAAATGTACGGCTGGCTGAAGCACCATCCCATGGAAAGCCGATTTTCCTATACGCTCCGGACAGCAGAGGTGCCAAAGCATATATGAAGCTTGCCGAGGAGGTTGATGGAGTATGAAGAAGAAAAAAGCCCTTGGAAGGGGATTGGAAGCAATAATCTCCGAGCCGATGCCCACGTTAGAGGTTCCTTCAAAGGAAGAGATAAAGGGCGAAATAAATGAAGAAGCTCTCGAAAGAAGCCTGCAGGAGGCCTTAAAGAATCCAAGGATTACCCTATGGTCTCCCGAGGCTGCAGCAGTACTTAGGTATCTTAGAAAGACCATTCCCGAGTTCAGCATATCAAACGAAGCGAGCAAGCTTCTGGAAAAAGCAATAAAAGAGAAATATCCGGAGATATGGGACATAGTCAAAAAGAAACTGAAAGAGCTCGAATAGCCTTCTTCTAACTTTTAAGTTATAAGTGAGAACCATGATAATAGCTCACAGGGGTCTTGGAGAGCCTGAAAACAGTATGCTTTCTTTTAAAAGAGCCGTTAAAAGGGGATTTGGGATAGAGTTTGACGTGTGGAGAACAGCGGATGGAGAGCTCGTAGCCATGCACGACCCGGAGATAGCTATTAATGGAGAGAGATACTCCGTAAAAGAACTTACTTTCGGAGAACTCAAAGCACTTGCAGTTTCGAGAGAGCACATAGTGAAAATAGAAGAGCTGTTTAGAAAATTTCCTGATGCTCTTTTTAATGCGGATATAAAGGATGCAGAGGCTGTTGAAGAATTGGGGGAGCTTATACGCAACTATGAAATTGAAAAAGTGATAGTATCAACAACAGAGATTGAAATGCTCAAAGCTTTGAGGGCCCGGGATAAAAAATTAAAGCTGGCGTTTTCTATAGTAAGACGAAGTGATGTTCCAAAAGTTCCTCTCCTTAAACGGCGTTTTAGGATATTTGCCCTTCATGTTCCTATAGACGGAATATTCTATGTAGGTTTTGCAAACTTTAGGTTTCTCCTTAAGTGGATCAGAGGCATGGGGATGAAAGTAGGCCTCTGGAGCTATGAAGTGGATGAGCTTAAATACGTCCCCTTGCTGGCTGATTTGGGGGATTATTTCATTTCCAACCGACCACTGGATGTTAAAAACCTCTTGACCCGCCTGAAGGGGGACTTTTAGTCCTGCGGTGTCATTTCTCCCTTGACAACAAAATCTCCCGTATAGAAAGCAAAATGCAAAGGGCTTCAAAGTAGGAAAATTCGGCTCGCCGTCGTCTGCTGTCCCATTTCTAAGAAACTTAGAAAGAAAAGAAAAAGGTCAGTTCTTGGAGCTCAAGAGTTTTAGGGTTTCCTTTAGCTGGGTGTATCCGGACTCCAAGTAGGTGTCTCCTTCTTCAGGATATCCGTCAGCATAGGCGCTCCAAGCCCTGTTTAAGTGCCTTTCGGCCTTGCTGAAGCTTGTCATGACTTCTCCGTAGAACTTGATTCCCTTTATCCTGATGGGCTGGGCATTTTCTGCAAATGTTTCCAGTGTCTCCAAGATTTTGCCAAGTCTTTCTCTAGCCTTTTCGAGGTCAGTTTCTTTTTCTTTCATTACTTTTTCAATCTCTGTAAGTGCGTTTTCTAAGACCCTCTTGAGCTCTGCTTCTCCCCCTTCTCCTTTAGCCACGTTTCTGTGAAGCTCTTCCTTCTCTCCCTGTCTCCTAAGGACTATTCCAGCGCCCATGATGACTAAGGCGCCACCAACTACTGGCCAGAGTGGTGGATTTCTAGCGGAAGCTATAGCCCCTGTGATTAAACCGGCTGTAAGCATAACATTTCCAATTAGCTTTTTCATGTTCATCACCTCATGGTTGCAGTACTCCGGCAACGGTGAGCACTGCGAAGAGCAAGGTCATGGCAGCTTCTCCAACCATTAGACCAGCGGCAAATGGGAGGACCTTTTCAACGATGAACTCGTAGCCCTTCTTCCTCTTTGCAATCTCGTTCACAACACACCCAATTCCGTAGGGGATAATGTACAGCATTGGTAAGTACATTGAAAGGCCCACGAGAACACCAAGCCCTGGAACTCCGCTGAGAGAGAGCGCAAAGCCTAAGAGACCTCCAGCGATGAACTTGTCTATAGGTACACTTCCACCGAGCACTGCCTCAACCATTGACTTGAGGGCCATTGCCTGTGGTGCTGGGACCTTCTCGTTTCCAATTCCGTAGGCGTTCCATATAAGGCCAACAACTGTTAGAGCGATTATTGGGCCAAGCCAGGCGGTTAAGAGCTCAACTTTCTGCTGTCTTGATGGGATAGCTCCGACCATGTGACCTGTCTTGAGGTCTTGCATCATATCTGCGGCACCAGAGATAGCAACACCAACGGTTGCACCCATAAGTATCGTAAGCGGCACGTTCTTGTTGGTGAGGTAGAGGAGTATCATGACTGAGACCAAGGAAAGACCTGATACTGGGCTCCAGTCGGTCATTCCGGTAGACATTGCCACGAGAAGTGAGGCTATGAATATTCAGGCGACACCGATGAGGGCCGTGAGGAGGCTTCTACCCAATCCAAGGCCTCCGAGCTTGTATGCTGTCACGAGGAGCAGGAGGAACGCGAGGGTTGCTCCACCGATGAGGTAGTATATCGGCAGCTCTTCGTTGTTTCCGTTGCTGTCCTTTACCTTGCTGGCCTGTGCAAGGCTTTTCATTGCAACTGCAATAACTGGAAGTGATAGTATAAGTCCTGCTATTGAACCACCGAGGAGCATACCTATACCAAGAGGCCTTGTCATGTTGCCGTAAACGTAGCTGCTTATAGCCGCTCCTTGAACTTCAGCGGGAAGCCATCCGAGGGCTTTGACCACCGGAGTTATGATGTAGTAGGAGAGTATACCACCGGCAAGAACTATCAAA
The DNA here is from genome assembly GCF_009372125.1 of Thermococcus sp. 101 C5. NCBI lineage: Archaea > Methanobacteriati > Methanobacteriota > Thermococci > Thermococcales > Thermococcaceae > Thermococcus > Thermococcus sp. 101 C5. The sequence goes on along the minus strand of NZ_WHIZ01000045.1, from coordinate 8,644 downwards.
CCATTTCTTCCAGTGATTAAACCCATACCAAATACCATGAGTGAGAGAGCTATAGTTAGGTTAATCCATTCTGGAAGGTGAAGTGCTGAGCCAAGGTCAACGACCTCGGGTATTATGTGGGGCAGTCCAAACAGTGGGAACTGCTGGATGAGATAAATTATGGCACTGATAACCATACCAAAGAACAGCAACCTCGCCTTCTCTATACCACTACCAGGGGTTTTGAGGATGGTAGCAACTGCAGTACCTGTTGGGAACCTGAGCCTGTCTATTTCGATCATCTGCTTTCTGAGTGGGATTATAAAGGTTATACCCAGAATTGCTCCAGCGGCTGTTGCTAGGAAGAAGTACAGTGTGTTTATCTCTTGGTGAAGGCCCATGATGTAGAGTGCTGGTATTGTGAAAATGACACCTGAGACGGAGATGTTCACTGCTGAAGCGACGGTTTGGACTATGTTGTTCTCAACGACTGTACCCTTCTTGAGTAGTCCCCTAAGAATGCCCCAACCAACGATTGCCGCTATTGCAGAGCCTCCAGAGGTGAAACCCATGATCATTCCAGCGTAGGTAAAGCTTGCGGCCATAAATGCTCCCCAGAGAACACCTAAGATTACAGCGGCGGGAGTCACTTCTCTATAGTTTTCTTTTCCCTTTGTAACACTTTGTCCGACGTATTTTTCCATTTTTCAACCCCCTGTACATTTTTGTACATATGGTCTGGTCTATATACTTGGGATACAAAAGCGAGACATTCTGTCTTTTTTGCACATATAAAGTTTTCCCGCCCGACTTTATCCGCTAATGGGGATTGTAAACCAGTAAAACTTATAAAAAAGCAGTTATGTTGCTTTTTTATCATAGAGCATATAAAAAGCACAAGGGATAAGAAAGAAATTCATGAATGTATATTTATATATCGTGGATGCTCGAAAATTATCGCGATTTGGAAAAAATTTCTAAATAATTCAAAAAATTCCGAAATTATTGGAAGAACTCCCTTAAAGAGAGCTAAACTTTTGAAGGAATATTTTTAAATCGGTTTTAAATGGCTCCCGGGAGCTCTTTATTTCCTCTTCTACTAGCTGGATAAAAGAGGCCTCGTCTTGGACTTTTGAGCCTATTTCCTCAACTTTTCTCTTTAGTTCTTCGTAATATTCAATGTATGGCCTCGCCTCAAAGAGGGCTCTCTCTATTTTTTCCTTCATGCCTTCACCTCCTAACGAACCAGTACCACCATGCTTTCTCTAAATCTTCTCTCTGCCCGAGCATTATGAAGTACCTAATAAGGGCTATGTTGATAAAAATCAGCAGTATCGTGAAGATGTAGTACGAGGGGATTGCGAGGCTTAGGAATGCGAAATAGTCCCACAGAAAGTGAAGCAGTATCGCGAGGACAAAATAGCTTGTGATGCTTTGGACTTTTCCCTCTGCCTTTAAGCCATACCCAACACCAACTATTGCGCTCCAGGTGGCGTGAGCGAAAGGTGTTAAGAAAGCCCTCACTATAGTGGTGCCGACTCCAAAGCCAATCCCGTACAGGAAGTTTTCCGTAGCCGCAAATCCCAGCCCGGCTGCAACACCATAAACCACACCGTCCATTATCCCGTCCATTTGACCTGCCTTAAATGGAAGCCTGATTGCTAGAGCCTTTGCTGGTTCTTCCACAATGCCGGCCACAAGTGCCATATAAAATGCAGTCGCTGGTAAAATGGCGTATCCAAACTCCCCCTGTACCAAAAAGGCCTCCAAGAGCATTGCAACACCAACAGACAGGGTGCTTCCTAAGATGAATGTTGCTATAACATAGCGCTTGGGTTCGGGTTCGTATTTATCCGCATGATAGAAATACCAGAGCAATGCTAAGGCTGGCGCGTACGCGAAGAATATTATAGCACTCAATACGTCCATATCTATCACCTAGAGAATTTTGGTTTCTTCTGATTTTAATCCTTGTGGTCAAAGTCTTTGGAGTGCCCTGATTAGATCTCCAAGCTTTCCAAAGTTTAGGAGTTCTTCATCCAAAGGGACAAAAACCTCAAAGCTAGAAAGGCAAGCGTCTTTAAGGAATGGGGAAACAATCTCTCTGAGGATGTCGTTCCCATATGCCCATGGAGAGAAGGCAGGGAGTACTATTAGAGTTTCGCTCACCAAAAAGATTGGAACTTTTATCAATGCTCCAACCTCGTCCCTAAGTCTTATTGCGGGATGCTCATGCCCTATTATGAACTTCTCCCCCTCAACAAGCTTGTGGCCGTGGACTACTTTCCAGCCCTCAAGTTCAATTTCATCAACAACTTCCACACCGAGCTCTTTAATCCAGCTTACACCTACGTCGTGGTTACCCCTCACAACAACTGCTTCCTCCACGAGGGGAGTTATCTCCTCAAAGAACGCCCTGAGTTCAAGCTTCTCTCGCTTGAGTGGAACGAACGAATGCTTGAGGTCGCCGTTTATTATCAATCGTTTTGGTCGTTGTTCCTTGAGAAGGGCAGCAACGGAGGTTACCATTTGCCTGAAGGCTTTTGGAAGATAAATTCCTTCTTTTGCCATGCTCTCCTCGTATCCAATGTGCAGGTCAGCTATTATTATTGAGTTTCCGATCTTAACAGCCTTCTGAGGAAGGAGCTCATGCATGGTTGGGGTTACTCCCCAGTATTTTTAAACATATTGAATTTTGTTAGGCTAACCGAAAAATATTTAAGTCTGAATTGGGAGCTAAAGCTGGTGGTATTATGGCTTATATAGGATTCGCAAAGACTGATCTAGCTCCTTATGAGACCTATGACAGAATACTAAAAGAACTGGAGAAAAGAGGTTTTAAGATAAAGTTTTCCAAGCATCACTGGGCTGGAGATATGCCCTTTGGCCTTGTTATAGTCGAAAGTGACAAAGGCAACATAGCAGTAAGGTGGGCACTTGGAAAGGCCTTTGAACTCAAAATTGAGGAGGTAAGCGATGAAGACCTCAATGAATTCATCGATGACACACTTGAGTATATAAACGGGGATTAGCCTCTCTCCTGTTTTATCCGCTCTATCACATCAAAGAGGCTCCAGAGGTCTTGAATGACATGAAGGTGCGGGATCTGGTCTAAAATTTCTTTGGTGACGTATTTTGCCGTCGGGGGGAAATAGTACCAGACGTACTCTGTGTTCTTGTCTCCTCTTCCTATAAAACGCCACGGCTTGTCGTCAACCCACACAAAAATCTCGTCCCCGTACTTTTCCCTCACAAGCTGGAATGCCTCGCAGATGGTCATATCCCTCCCGAAAACTATTACATCATCAAAAAGCTCGTAAAATCCCCCTATTCTCAGCCGGCGCTCTTTCATCCCATCCAAAAAATCCTCTGCAGAGAAGGATATCACAATGTGGCCCTCTTCTTTAAGCTTTTTCAGAAGCTCTTTGGAGTCGTCAATGGGTTTCGTAAGCTTTGCTCTCTCTTCAAACCACGTGCGGGCGAACTTAGTCTTAAAAAACCTCGGCTGTTTTATTTTACCAGTATGGTTTCCAAATTTGGGCCGTTCAAAGTAGAGCTCCATCTTTGTGAGAATTTTAGCAAATGCTCCTTTGAATGGAAGCCATGGAAAGTGCTTCTCTAATGCTCTCCTGAATGCTTCCTCTATTACCGAGTAGCTGTCTACAAGCGTTCCATCAAAGTCAAAGGCTATTATCATTATTAAACCCTCCATTACTCTGCCACTAGCTCAATGAACGCTACTCCCTTTAAGTTTTGTCCTCCACAAAGCATATATTTTAGTGAGGCGAAATGTTTAGACGATAATCTCAAAAAGGTGATGTCTATGGGTAAGCACTACCTTCCAAACTTGGCACATAAGGAGGAGATGCTCAAGGAGATTGGCTTTAATAACATTGAAGACCTCTTCTCTGATGTTCCAAAAGGCTTTGTCAAGGAGTTTAACCTTCCAGAAGGCAAGAGCGAATACGAAGTCTTCCTTGAGATGAACGAGATCCTCAGCAAAAACAAGACCGTTCTTGAGATGCCGACTTTTCTCGGTGCTGGGGCTTACTTCCATTACGTTCCAGCCCACGTTAAGTACCTCATAGAGAGGAGTGAGTTCTTAACCGCTTATACCCCCTACCAGGCGGAGATAAGCCAGGGAATGCTGCAGGCGCTTTTCGAGTACCAGAGCTTGATAGGGGAGCTTGTGGGGTTGGAGATTGTAAACTCCTCAATGTACGATTGGGGAACTGCACTTGGCGAAGCAGCAAGAATGGCGGCAAGGGTTAAGAAAAAGAACAAATTCGTTGTTCCAAAGCACATCCATCCAGAAAGAGACAGGGTTCTCAGAACTTTTGTGGAAGGGGCGGACATTAAGATAGAATACGTAAACTGGAACGAAAAGGGCCAGGTTGATATTGAGGACTTAAAAGAGAAGGCAAAAGATGCTGCTGGAGTCTACGTTGAGCTCCCCAACTTCTTCGGAATAATCGAAGAACAGATAAAGGAAATTGGAGAGATTGCCCACGAAAACGGTGCTCTGTTTGTAGTGGGTGTAGACCCGACGATTCTGGGCATAGTAGAGGCACCGGGCAACTTAGGAGCTGACGCTGTGATCGGTGAGGCATCTTTCCTTGGAAGTGCCCTGAACTTCGGGGGTCCGAGGGCGGGAATATTCGCTACCAGAAATGAAACTGCCCTCGTAAGACAGATGCCTGGAAGAATTATCGGAATGACAAAAGATGCAGAAGGCAAAAGGGCTTTTGTCATGACACTTCAAACAAGAGAGCAGCACATAAGGAGAGCAAAGGCAACATCAAACATCTGTTCAAATGAAGCTCTTGTAGCAGTTGCAGCAGCAATCCACCTAGCTTCCCTCGGGCCAAAAGGCCTCCAGAAGCTTGGAGAAGTAATATTGAAGAACACTGCATATTTCAAGAAGAGGCTGAATGAGGTTGCTGAGATACCATTTGATGCAGTTAACTTCAAGGATGTCCCGGCTACGTTTGAAATCCCATATCCGGTTATTCACGAGAGGCTCCTTGAGAAGGGAATACACGGGGGTTTCTATCTAAAGCCGCACTTCCCGGAGCTCGGCGAGACTGCTTTGCTTGCAGTAACTGAAACAACAAGGAAAGAGTGGATCGATGTACTCATAGAGAATGTTAGAGAGATAATAAACGAGGCAGAGCTGTGAGGTGGTAAAGATGTTCAGACAGGCTAAATGGGATGAGCCCTTAATTTTTGAACTCTCAAGACCCGGAAGAATTGGTTTTACACTTCCAGAACCAATTGAAGACGTTGACGTTCAAATCCCTGAGGGGCTAAGAAGGAAAAGCCTTGAGCTTCCGGAGCTTAGTGAGCCGGAGGTCGTTAAGCACTACACAAGGTTAAGCGAGATGAACTACGGTGTTGATTCCGGCATATACCCACTCGGTTCCTGTACTATGAAATACAACCCCAAGATAAATGAGGAATTTGCAAACCACCCGAAAGTTGCCTTTATCCACCCCTACCAGGATGAAAGAACAGTCCAAGGTGCCCTGCAGATAATGTGGGAGCTCGAGCAGTGGCTCAAAGAGATTACCGGAATGGATCGCTTCACTCTTCAACCGGCTGCTGGTGCCAACGGTGAGTTTACGGGAGTTATGATAATGAGAGCTTACCACCTTGACAGGGGAGAAACGCAAAGAAACGAAATAATAGTGCCTGACTCAGCCCACGGTACGAATCCTGCTTCAGCGGCGATGGCGGGCTTCAAGGTCGTAGAGATTCCTTCAAACGAACAGGGTACGGTCGACTTGGAGGCTTTGGAGAATGCCGTAAGCGAGAGGACAGCGGGAATAATGCTCACAAATCCCAACACCCTGGGAATCTTTGAAGAGGACATTCTGGAGATAGCGAATATAGTACACAAGGCTGGAGGACTGCTCTATTATGACGGTGCAAACCTAAACGGAATTCTCGGCAAGGTGAGGCCCGGAGACATGGGCTTTGATATCGTCCACATAAACCTTCACAAGACGTTCTCAACACCTCACGGGGGTGGCGGCCCCGGAGCAGGGCCTGTCGGTGTAAAGGAGCACCTTGTTGACTATTTACCCGTCCCACTGGTGGAATTCGATGGGGAAAAGTACTACCTGAACTACGACCTGCCAAAGAGCATTGGAAAGGTTAAGGAGTTCTATGGAAACTTCAATGTGCTCGTTAGGGCTCTCACGTACCTCAAGATTATGGGAAGGGACGGACTGAAAGAAGTTGCGGAGATAGCTGTTTTAAATGCCAACTACCTTACACAAAAGCTAAAGGGCACGAAAGGATATGAACTGCCACACAAGGAGCTCAGAAAGCACGAGGTTGTGTTCTCAGCAGAACCAATGAAGAAGGAAACTGGCGTAAAGGCTCTGGACGTTGCCAAGAGACTGCTCGACTTTGGACTGCACGCCCCGACTATTTACTTCCCGCTCATAGTACATGAGGCATTGATGATTGAGCCAACGGAAACTGTCACCAAAGAAGAGATTGATGCCTACGTCGAAGCACTCAAGAAAATAAGCGAGGAAGCATACACCAACCCTGAAATCGTCAAGAGTGCTCCACACAACACGGCAGTTAGGAGAGTTGATGATGTGCTCGCAGCTAAAAAGCCAATTATAACGTGGAGAATGTACAAAGAGCTCAGGGAAAAGGGGGAGGTCGACTACTGAGTCCCCTTTTTTCTTCTCCTTTTCCAAAAACAATATAAACCTTTTTTAGCTCTCTTCTTTGGGGGTTCTATGGAAGTTGAAAAGCTAATCAAAAAAGCCGAGGAGATCAGTCAAAAGTATGGAATACCTTACTACGAAGTGAGAATAGCTAAAATAAGCGCGACTCATATTGAAATGCAGAATTCTCACTTTGAAGACATTTCTTCGAATGTGGAGATCGGGATTGGTGTTAGGGCCTTTGACGGTTCTTGGGGCTTCTCATCTGCAAATGACCCAAGAAGGGCAGAAAAGGCACTTGAAACTGCAATGAAGATTGCAAAAGTCACAAGGGGCAACTCAAAAATTTACATCGGAGACCCGGTCAAGGATGATGCTGAAATAAAGGTTAAAAAGCCGTTTTCTGATGTAGATTTAGAAGAGAAAACTGCCATCCTCAAAGAGATAGATTCCCTGCTGATGGGAAAAAACCTGCCCAACAGGGAGGTAACCTACGGAGATGGAATAAAGGAGCAGTTTTATTTTAACTCCATTGGGAGTGAAATCAGAACTGTGGTTCCAAAAATTCGTCTGAGCTTTTCTGTCACTGCAAAAAAAGGCAATGATATGCAGACCTACTGGAAGGTCTTCGGAGGTACTGTGGGGTGGGAAATGATAGAAGGGATAAACCTCGAGTACTGGACGTCTTTTGTAAAAAGAAAAGCCAGGGAGCTTTTGGACGCATCCCTACCGCCATCAGGAGAGTTTGACGTAATAGTTGACCCCGAGCTTGCGGGAGTTTTCATCCACGAAGCCCTTGGGCATGCGGCAGAGGGAGATGCCGTTAAAAACGGGGAGAGCATACTTGAAGGGAAGCTTGGAGAGGAGATAGCCGTGGAAGAGCTCACGGTGGTCGATGACCCGACTTTGCCGGGGAAGTTCGGCTCTTATATCTACGACGATGAGGGGATTAAGGCGAGAAAAGTAGAAATCATAAAAGACGGGATTTTGAAAGAGTACCTCCTCGACAGAGAGACTGCGGCTTTCTTTGGACTTGAGCCTAACGGGCATGGAAGGGCTCAAAGCTATAATTATCAACCCCTAGTTAGGATGAGCAACACCTACATAGAGCCGAGGGACTGGAGCTTTGAGGAGATGCTTGAAGAAGTCAAAAACGGCCTCTACCTTATAGGAGACAAAGGCGGACAGGTGGACATAGCAAACGGCACCTTTATGTTTGGAGCAAAGGAGGGATATATAATCGAGAACGGGGAAATAAAGACACCCATAAGAGATGTGGCACTTTCGGGCAAGATTCTGGATGTCCTCAAGAACATAAGAGCTATCGGGAATGACCTCAAAATCGAGTTCCCGGGCTACTGCGGAAAAGGACAGTGGGTGTCTGTTGACGATGGGGGGCCCCACATTTTAACGAGGGCTTTAGTCGGGGGGCTCCTCTGAGCCCCAGGTTTTTATCCATATTTTGTTCCAGCTCTTCCATCCGTCTTCTCCAAATACCACTATGTAAACATAATAGCTCTGACTTTTTCTTTTTTCAAGCCTCGCCCTTCAGGGCGGGGAGGAGGTCAGGTTCTTTACCATTGAACTCTCCGTATCCTGGATGGGTAAGAAGACACGGGACTAAAGATTCCGAAAAAGGACTTTGAGAGATAGTAGAGGGTGTATTTGTCCCTAAACATCCGCTCAGGATAACAACAAGAGCTACAAGTAATGGAAGAGTTCTCAATTTCTTCACCTGATTATAATTTCGATTATTGATATATAACTCTTTGACACTGTCAGGATAAGCAGTGGGACGTTAGGTTTAAGTTTCTGATACCTCTTCAGAAAAGGGGAGAGAAATGAGGACTGAAACCATTATTTACTTACTGGTTTCAGTCTTAAAAACCTTTCGCCGGAACAGGGCGTGTTTAGTTTCACCCCCTGTTATTTAAACAGTATTTGACTCTGAGGAGGATTTTCAGACCATAACACATTAC
>NZ_WHIZ01000044.1:0-17464 GCF_009372125.1 Thermococcus sp. 101 C5 | reverse complement strand
TTCTCCCAGTTGTGGAGGGTTGAGTAGTGAATGTTTGCTCCGAAGAATTTTCTGCCGTAGTGCTGGGCGTCTCTGAGAGGTAGGTTGTAGTATTGTTTAAAGAGGAGTATTGCCAGTATTGTTTTTACTGGAAATTTTTTGGATTTTGGCAGGTTCTTCAGCTTTCCTTCTGATTCGAAGTCTGCTAAAACGTCAAGAATTGCGAATGCCACGCTTTCAGGGTCTTTGAGTCTGTGATCCCATCTGGGGATCACGACAACCACCTGAAAGAATTCAGCAAAAACCCTAATAAAGGTTACTATAAACACGCCCTGATACCGGCAAAAAAGAAGGAAAGACTGTCTTTACCAAGATCCAGCCGTCTCATGATTCCCCGCAAGCAGTTGCAAAAGTTCAAAAATAAGAAGGCCTCACGGCCCAACATGCATCATCTGGCTGTACATCTCCCAGTCGAGGAGGAGCTCGTATTCTGTCTTCAAGATAGAGTAGTGCGTATTCTCCATTGAAGCAAGGTATCTAAGAAGGCCCTTCTTAGCGTTGTCATCCGTCATCTCTTCAAGCTTGGAGTAAAATTCGCTGGCAATTCTCTCCGCCTCCATAGCCCATCTGATTAAGTCAATAACGTCTTGAACGCTTTTAATTTTCTCCGCGACGGGCTTTAACTCGGGCCCAACATGTTCCTTAGGGAACACTATTTCCTCCCCAGGGAATGACTGAGCATAGAGCTTTCTCAAAAATTCCTCGTGCTTTTCCTCCTCTCCAGCGAGAAATTCCAGCTTTTTCTTTAGGGTTTCTATCTCAACGTTCGCAGCCATGCTCTTATAAAACTCCTTTGCTCCTATTTCCGCTTTTATTGCCATTCCCAAAAGCTCCTTCAGAGAGAACTCGTTCACCCTTTCAAGGGGAATCCCCATGTCAATCTCCACCATTTTTTCCACCTCATTTCAAAAACAAGACATTTACTAATAGGGCTTTTCCATACTAAAATCTTTCCATCAAATAAAGGTTCTAGTGACAAACCCTCTAACTCGAATATAAAAGTCTCATGGTAGAATTGCCAAGCCTTTCAGCTGCCACGTAATGGAGCCTCACTAAGGTGTAAATCCACAGGCTCATGGAAAAGAAATACACTGCTGGGGCAATTTCTACAGCAAAGATGTTGAGCCAGATGAATACTACAAAAGTCCAAGACGATATCCCTGCAAGCTTTTTATACTCTTCAGGGGTTCTAACATAGCCTGATATGGCATTGATGAGAAGGAGAATGGCCACTGAAGAGGCTAACTCAACGGTATAAAAGCTCTCCCTTACAAAGATGGCACTCCCAGCTACAATACTAACTTGCAAGAGCATTGTCCAAGTAGCCCTAACAAGTCCACTTTCCGAGAGGGAATAGGCTATTAAAACAGGCCCCAAAAGGATTGCAATGGTTATAATGCCCCTATGAACTTCAAACATTGTCGCGATAAAGCCGAGCGAAGTTAGTATTCCTCCAAAGAGGATGTACCAAGAAAGCCTCCTATGTCCTAAAAAGAAGTTCTCAATCTTTCTTGAAAGGTTCCAGGTAAGGAAAATTCCCGCAAGAGTCAGTACTCCACAGAGGCCCATGAGAGTTTGATAAACACTTATCATGCTTCCATCGTCCAAGTTTTTACCCAGATAATTGGGAAGAAAACTAAATAAACCTTCCGGTAAACTTTCGTAGATTTTAGAAAACATGCTAAGTTTGTTCCCAAGAAAAGCTCCATACTCTTAAACATCTGGAGAGTCCAAAACAAACAGAAAAAGTAGAAAAGGGTCACTCAAGCTGGACCTCATTCTCCCAGAGGCCGTGAATGTTGCAGTAGCTCAAGGCATAGAGCTTGCCCTTCTTCTGAGTCCTGAAGAAGAACTTGGCTATAGGCTCGCTTAGTGGGTCTGAGTGGTGGGTAAACTCAGCACGCCCGACCATGATTGGAAAGTTCTCTCCTTCCGGATGGAAGTAGAGCTCAATCCATGCTATGTGGTGCTCTGGCGTGTTTGGGTGGGGAACTTCCTTGCCGACCTGCACCTTAACCTTAATAAGGTCGCCTTCCTTCTTGTACTCTATAACCGGAACGTGCTTTTCTCCCTTCCAGTCCCCACTCTTAATAGTTCCACTTATCATCTCCTCCACCTCACTCTATTTTTTCAAACATATCCTTCTGAGCTCCACAGAGCGGGCATACCCAATCATCCGGGATGTCCTCAAACTTTGTTCCCGGAGCAATTCCGCTATCCGGGTCTCCGGCTTCCTCATCATATATGTATCCACAAACTATGCATTTCCACTTTGCCATGTTTTCACCACCCTAATATTATTAGATTAACCTTATAAAGTTTGCGCTCCGAACTAAATGGAGCAAAAAACGAAAGGGCTACTCAAACACCACGAACTTGTCTTTGGGAGCACCGCATACTGGGCAGTACTCCGGGACTTCATCTACGGCTGTATAACCGCAAACCGGACATATGTAAACCTTCTTGATTTTGATGTCCTTACCTTCCTCTGCAAGTTCTTTTGCTTTCTTGTAAAGCTCTGCATGGATTTTTTCTGCCTCCAGGGCATAATATGTGCTTTTAACAGCTTCTTTCTCTCCCTGAAGTTCCGCCGTTGCTTTATAAACTGGGTACATTTCCTCAACTTCAAAGGTCTCACCGTCTATTGCCACCTGGAGGTTGCTTGGGGTGTCTTTAACGTTGCCCAAAGCTTCATAGTGATTTCTTGCATGCACGAGCTCCGCAAAGGCTATTGCCCTGAAAAGCTTTGCTATGTTTGGGAATCCTTCCCTCTCAGCCACGTCTGCAAAAATCATGTACCTCATGTGAGCCATGCTCTCTCCTGCGTAAGCCTCTTCCAGAAACTTCTTGGTCATTTTTCTTTCAACCACCATACCCATCACCTCAAAATGGCATTATTAATTTCGATGTAGAAATATAAAAGGTTTTCTCTCCGAAATTTATAAGATGAGGAAAGAACATCACAGTCCATCCATGCTAACTCCCGCTTTTATCTTCCTCTCCAGTGTCATTGCCCTTCTTATATCTTCGATAACAACTGCCCCAACTATTTTCCCTTCTTCAAGGAAAACTTTTGTCTTCCCATCCAGCCACTTTCCTTCTCCTTTGGTCTTCCCGATTATTCCTATTGGGAAATCACCGAATTTAAAAACGGTGGAACGGAATTCAAAGTCATATCTATCCTCTCTGCCCTTCAAAATGTTGGCAAGAACTCTTGCATGCCCTACAGCAGCCTTTGCAGTGCCGGATATTATTCCATTGTACTCGGCGCAATCTCCGATAGCGTAAACATCCTTTGCCGAAGTTCGAAAGTGGTCGTCAATAAGTATTCCTCTCCCAGCGTGAATTCCACTCCTAACCGCTATCTCTTTGTTAGGGATAATCCCAAAGGCAGATATCTTAACTTTTCCCTTTATGTACCCCCTATCAGTAAAAACTCCATCTTTATCGGCTTTCAGAACATTTGTATTGAGGTAAAACTCAACTCCACTGCATTCGAGCTTTTCTACTATTATTTTCGTGAGCTCCTCATCAAGGCCGAGAAGAGTATTTCCCCTGTGAACCACCTTAGCTTTATAACCCGCCTTTGCGAAGTTTGCGGCAAGTTCTAAGGCTATAAATCCCCCACCAAGTATCAGAGCTTCTTCATGTTTCTCCATTTGCTCTTTAATCTTCTCGGCATCTTGGAGTGTTCTAAGGGTGTGCACAAACTCTTTGCCCTCGAAGGTTGGTTCTCTTGGCCTGGCACCGGTGGCTATAACTAAGACATCATAGGGTATCTCGCCTTCCGTTGTTATCAGTACTTTCCGAGCCCTATCTATTACCTCGGCCTTTACTCCAAGTTTAAGGTTTATCCCCTTCTTTTCATACCATTCAAGGGAATATGGGAAAAGTTTTTCTTTTTCAACTAACCCCGCTATGTAGTGACTCAGCATGGGCTTGCTGTAGTGCAAAACTTCTTCTCGCTCCACTATTGTAACTTCATGCTCTCCAGAAAGCTGATTGGCTAATTCTACTCCTCCAGGCCCATTTCCAATTATGACAACCCTCATAGGACTTCCCTTCAGAGAACTCTTGGCTTGTAGTAGATTTCTACCTGATTAAATATCACATGGGCAGGCATATCGGCATAATCTGGCTTCCCTCTCATGAGTCCCTCGAGATATTCCTTGTGGGCTTCGATTGCTTTGTAATGAGCCCTCTCCTGTGTTGCCAAGAACTCAAAAAGAGCCTCATGTTCAGGCAGTCTTTTAGCCAAAAGCCTATAAACTCTCTCCGCTACCTTTTCGTTCATTAATGCAGTTCTCATGGCCTCAACCATTGCGCCTAAAGTTACTTCATTTACCGTGCTCTCTGCAAATGGAATATCCTTAGGAACTACGTAATTCACATCTCCAAACACTTTCTTATGTAAATTCAAAAGAAGAGCTTTATGTGCCTCCTCCGCTTTTGCAAGGTCTTCAAAGAATTTTTTCATAAGCTCCGAGTTTCCTTGAGCAAGTTTTAGGTAGAATTCCTTTGCATCTTCTTCAGATCCTATCGCATACCCCAGTATTTCTCTCTCAGAAAGACTTTCCAATTTCTTAACTATTTCTTCTTCCATTACGAATCACCTAAAAGAATATCCATTGCAATTGTATTTAACACTTTTTCTAAAATAAAGTATCCCTATATTTGGTCTTGAAGCCTATAGCAAAATGCATTGAAAAAATTTAGGAAAAATTATCCTTTAAGCTTTTCCACAAGCTTCCTAACTCCTTCCCTAATTTTTATCTCGTCCTCTGGCGTAGTTCTGCCCTTTACTTCTATTGTGTCCACGTGGTCAAACTTTGACCTCTTGATTAGTGTCTCTATCTCTCTCCCAGCTACCCCTGCCCATCCGAATGTTCCTAGTATAAGAACAGGCTTTTCATAGTTGGCTTTATCGAGCATCTCATAGAGAAGATACCTTATTCTCGGGTGTATACCCGCTTCGTATGTTGAAGCCCCAATAATAAGCGCCTCACTATCCGGAACTTCTCCAAGAATGTCGCTCACCGCTGGAGCCTCTTTGTCGGTATATCTGTAAACTATCGGAGTAAAGCCGAGCCTTTCTAGCTCGTTAACTGCCACTCTAACGCTTTCCTCAACGAAGCCGTACATCGAATCGTAAACCACCAAGACCTTGCCTTTCTTCGGTACTCCAGCGCCGACATTTGCATAGTGTTCAAAGATCTTCTGTGGATTCTTACGCCATATCAATCCATGCCCCGGAAGGATCATCCTAACATCGTCCACTATGCCGAGCTCTTTTATCTTCTCAATGTTCTCCACGATGTACTTGTGGTAGTGGCCGATAACAGTAACTATATACTTGGTAACGTAGGGGAGGTACTTCTCAACGACTTCATCGTCACTGTCATCTATGGCTTCGGGAATTGAATATCCTCCTCCTGCATCACAGCTAAAGATTATTTTGTCCTCAACAACATAGGTTATCATGGTATCAGGCCAGTGAAGCCATGGAACCGTTATGAACTTTAAAGTCCTGCTACCTATCTTCAACTCTTCTCCATCTTCAATTGCATGAACGTTCTCTTTGATATCATAAAACGCCTCTAAAAGTCTCTTTGCAAATATGGTGCCTATGATTTTCGCCTTGTACCCGTTTAATTCGAGGATTTTTGGCAAAGCCCCGCTGTGATCTGGTTCCGTGTGATGAACAACTATGTGGGTTATCTCCTTGGGATCAACTATACTTGAGAGTGCTTCAAGGAATTCACTGGTATAGTCTTTTTTCCAGGCATCAAAAAGAACAACTGCACTATCTGTCTTCATGAGGTAAGCATTATAGGTTATTCCTTCCGGAATGTCCCACGTTGCCTCGAAGTATTTTATTTTGTCATCGTCAATCCTCAAAAGGTAGAGCTCAGGTTCGTCAAGAAGTTTCTCTATCCAAACCTTTGGCATTTTTTCACCACCCCAATTTAGTTTAAAAATAGAAATATAAAAAGCTTTTCATCCTTCCAGAAACTCGAATATCTCTTCCAAGTTGGGAAGCTCCCTTATTGGGTAAACTTTGTAGAAGGCTATCTTCCCTTCTTCATCAACCAAAACGTTTGCCCTTTCTGAAATGCCATCCTTTTCTCTAAAAAGTCCATATAGCTTTGCAACCTCACCATGAGGCCAAAAGTCGCTCAGAATCCTGAGTTTCTTAAGCCCCATGTGTTCAGCCCAGGCCTTTTTACTCGGCATGGGGTCAACGCTTATACCAACCGGGAGAACGTTTAGGGTTTCAAATTTTTCATAGTTTTCTTCCAAAGCTTTCATCTGCTTTTCGCAAATACCTGTCCATGCCAGTGGGTGGAAGGATAGGAGAACTTTCTTCCCTCTAAAATCTGAAAGCTTAAATTCCTCCCCATTTTGGTCTTTCAACACAAAATCCGGTGCTTTTTCTCCAATCACCTTACTCACCTCAAAAATTTATAAAAAATCAAAACGTTCTCTTAGCCTCCAAAATTTTTCCAATTTCTTCAAGCTTAGGCTTCCTCTGCCACAGCGGTGTTTTGTCCCTTTTATAAGCTGGAACCTGCTCTTCAAAGGTTGGCTTTTCATGGATGTAGAACACTCCCAGTGGGAGGGGATCGCTCTCTATAGCTCTCTTAAAGGCCTCCTCCCTGTCGTAGGGGTTGTGGTCTTTCATCCAGTAAGTGTGCTCGCGATACCATTCGTAGGTGTTCACCTTGTTGAAGCTCACACATGGATGGAAGATGTCTACTATGGCTAATCCTTTATGCTGAATTGCCTTTTTGATTATCTCCACGCTCTCTTTGAAGTATCCCATGAAAGTCCTTGCTACAAAAGATGCATCCAGAGCTATTGCCAAGGCTATTGGGTTGAAAGGCTCTTCAAAGACTCCCCAAGGTTGAGTAGGAGTTTTCATCCCCAGCATTGTTGTGGGAGAAGCCTGACCTTTTGTAAGTCCGTAAATCTGATTGTCGTGGACTAAAACCGTTATGTCTGGGTTTCTTCTTATGGCGTGGAGAAGGTGGTTGCCTCCTTCAGCGTACATGTCTCCATCTCCACCCTCCGCTATTACCGTCAAAGATGGATTTGCGGCTTTAACAGCTGTAGCTATTGGAATTGAACGACCGTGAAGGGTGTGGTAGCCGTTAACGTTTATGTAGTGGGGCATTTTTGCCGCTTGGCCAATTCCGCTTATTATGACAACATCCTGCGGCCTTAGGTTGAGCTCGGCAAAGGCGGACTTCAAAATATTCCTAATACCGAAGTTCCCACACCCGGGACACCAGGCTATGTCCTTGCTTCCGGGTCTTTCGGGTTCAAAAATAAGCGGAGAGATCATTCTAACACCTCCTTAAGAGCATCAAGAATCTCTTCAACGGAGAAAGGCCTCCCATCATACTTCAAAATCTTGTGATGGATCTCTAGCCCAAACTCTTTCTTTAAAAGCTCTGCGAACTGTGCTGTAACGTTTTGCTCGATGTCTATTATCACTTTGCCTTCCAAGAGACCTTCAACCTTCTCGGGCAGAGGATACACCCACTTAAAGTGCAGAAACGCTACGTCTTCCCTGTTGAGAACTTCGAGGGCTTCTCTTATCACATGGTAGGTTGAACCCCATGCGACAATGACGTATTTTGCATTCTCTCTCCCCACAAGTTCCGGCATCATGGTATTTTTCCTTATTGTTTCAAGTTTCTTTATTGCCCTTTTCTCCTGCATCAGCCTTGAAAGTTCCTCGTCTTCGGTTATGTCTCCCCACTCGTCGTGTTCGTTTCCATTAGCCACCACAACACCCTTTCCGTATCTGGGAATGCTCCTTGGAGAAATGCCATCTTCGGTGAGCTTGTACCTCTTGTAGTCCTCATCGCTCTCCACAATGTACTTTTCCATCTTAATTTTGCTTAGATCAAGCTCTGGGAGGTTGTAATAGGTATCGACAAAGTATTGATCCGTTAAGATTATCACAGGCACTTGGTATTTGTCCGCTAAATTGAAAGCCTCTGCCGTAAGGTAAAAAGCCTCCTCAATGCTCCCTGGTGCGAGAACTATTCTTGGAAATTCACCATGGCCAGAATAAAGAACAAGGTTCAAGTCGCCTTGCATTGTTCTTGTGGGCAATCCCGTTGCCGGACCGGGTCTTTGGGCGAGATGGATTACCACTGGATTTTCTGCCATTCCAGCTAAGCTTAGGGCTTCGCTCATCAAGGCAAAGCCGCCTCCCGAGGTTGTTACCATTCCCCTTGCACCGGCGAACCATGCTCCCAGAGCCATGTTTATTGCAGCTATCTCATCCTCTACCTGCTCCACTACTATTTCAAAGTCCTCGGCATGCTGGGCAGAGAAGACAGCAACACCTGTGGAGGGGCTCATGGGATAAAAGCTCAGGAAGTTCATTCCCCCAGCGACTGCACCTAAGGCTACAGCCTCGGTGCCGCTTAAAAGAACCTCTTTCTTAACGTTTTCGTCTCTTTTAACCTCAATTCTAATTGTTCCCTCTTCACACAGCTTTACTCCAAGCTCGTAACCTTTCCTAGCGGCTTCAATGTTTTTTAACACAACCTCTTCTCCTTTGCTGCCAAATCTTTTTCTCAGATATTCCTCGAGAGCCTCAAAGTCTCCGTGGAAGAGTCCAACCACAACTCCCGCTGCTATTGTGTTTAAATACAGAGGACTGCCAACTTCTTTTGCCATTTCATTGAGGGGCACTTCAACAAAGTTTACTCTGCTGAGGTATTCCTCCTCAACGTTTTCCTTTTCGCCCAAAACCACTGTGTTCTCTGTGAGCCTTTTTTCCACCCAAGGAAGAACTCCACGCTTGAACGGGATTAAGATATCGATCCTCCTTACAAATGCTCTTACCTTTTTTGATGATACTCTGATTTCGGTGGTGTTTATTCCGCCTCTAACCCTTGACATGTACTCTTTGTTTGCATAGACGTTATAACCAGAAAGCTTCAAAACCCTTGTAAGGATCTCCTCAACTGTCTGAATTCCCTGACCTGCTGCACCACCCAAAACAATAGAAACATCTTCCTTAAACTCGACCATATGCCATCACTTCCAATAAAGTTCGACTTTCGTCATAATAAGGTTTGTGGATTAGGTTTATATAATTTTCTTCCAAAGCCCTAACAATGAAGAAAGCAAACAAGCTCTGAGAAAAAGACAAAGTTAAAGAAAAGAGATCATTCAAGCTTCTTGTAGCAGAACCACCAGTCGTAGCACTCTATCTCGCCCTTGGCTTTGGCCTCTTCGCGTTCCTTGACTTGGTCAACCGTGCTTGCCGGGGGAACGATAACCTTATCGCCAATAAGCTCATTGTTGGGCCACTTGTGGGGCAAAGCAACTCCCTTTTCTGTGCTTATCTTTAGAGCCTTGACGAGCCTTAAAATCTCGTCCCAATCTCTACCAACTTCGGCTGGGTAATAGACTATTGCCCTGATAACGCCTTTGTCATCAACTACAAAGACCGCCCTGGCTGTTATTGTTGCACCACTCGGTATCATGCCGAGTCTATCAGCTAAGTCTCCCCTGTCGTCAGCAATAACTGGGAAGGTTATTTCCTCACCGAGGTTCTCCTTGATCCATTCCATCCATTTGATGTGGCTGAATACTTGGTCAACGCTGAGTCCTATAGGCTCAACGCCAAGTTCTCTGAACTTATCGATTCTCTTTTGTAGAGCGTAGAACTCGGTAGTACAGACGGGAGTGAAATCTGCTGGGTGGCTGAAAAGCAAGAACCACTTGCCCTTTTCTGCAAAGTAGTCTGGGAGCTTTATTACCCCGTGGGTTGTTTTTACCTCAACCTCTGGGAACTTTTCACCGATAGCTACCATTTCCATCACCTCATTTTTGTTTTCATATGAAACTTTTGAAGTTCGAATATATAAAACTTTCGGTTTTCCTAACAAAACTCAGAAACCCTAATTAGTTCAGCGACGTTCCCATTTTTAAGTTCGAAAGAATAACTCAAAGAGACACGAGTTGTAAAACTAGCTCGGATTTTTCACAGTGCTTTTTCAGTCTCTCAATGACCCTTCTATCTCCTCCAAGTACGGGCCAGAGGATAGAATCTATGTGGAGGGGCGGCACACCAACTTCCCTCGAAATTTTTCTCCAGAATTTTACTGGCTCCTCGGATGTAAATCTTTTTGTGTAGTTTTCGATTCTGAAGTCTTTTGGGATGTCGATTTCCATTGGATAGGGAGTGAACTCTTTGAAAGCTATTCTAGATGCATAGCCGAACATTTTTACAGCAAAAACAATGGTTTTTGCATCTTCCTTTGAATTCATGACCCTTGCCAAATGATCCCGAAATCTCAGCATATTGTGATAGTAATCCCTTAAATCCTCCATCGTTAGGGAGCTTAAAAAAGGCTCCAGCTTTTTAAGACGATTTAACTTCGGCTGGACTAATCTCCTGTTGGTTTTTGAGTTTGGCAAAAACTCGGAGTAAGCCGCTACGATGCCTTTTGGAGGGTTTTTTGAGAAGTATTCCGAGAACTCCCACCACCATTTTTCGCCTTTAGCAGAAAGCTGATAGCTAACAATTGAATTTGCTATCACAAGTTTGAGAAAGAGCTCATCATCGTTAAGGTTTTTGTAAAGGTTCTCCAAAGCTGAAAACTGCAGGTCAACCTTCTCCTCGATGGTTCTAGCACATTCAACACCGAGTTCTTTAAGAATGCTCTTGAGGGCTTCAACTTTCAATTTTCCCACCAAAAAGGAAAGGGAGCAGAGCCTTATAGAATTTGCGAAAAAATAAAAGAGGTTACTAAGCTTTCTTTTCTTCTTTAGCTTCTTTCTTCTCCTCAGCTCGAGGTTTTGCCGGTGGCTTGAGCCCGTAGCCGAGGATTCTGAACTCTACAGCTTCCCCATCCCTTAAGATGTACCTGACTTTGCCGTCCTCAAGGTGCTCTATCTTAGCCAGGGGATGCCTGTAATCCTTGAACTTTCTAACTTTTTCTTCTGGCAATGGAACCCAATCAAAGAGCTCAAGCTCCTCTTCTTTCCACTCTGTGGTTAGAATGTAGTGTTCCACATGACCCAGCGCGCCGGTGGGACATACATCAACACAGAACTGGCAGAATGTACACCTTCCGTAGTCTATTTTTGGGTGAGCTCTCTTCTCCCCCTCTATCCAGGTCATTTCTATCGCTCGTGCAGGACAAATCTGGCCGCACATGTTACAGCCTATGCACTTTTTCCAGTCAAGTGTATGGAAGCCCCTATATTTCTCGGCTATCTGCGTTTGCTCATAGGGGATCTTAATGGTGACGGGCTTCTTGAAGAGGTACTTAAGTGAAAGCCATGGCTTGAGGAATGAAGGCTTCTTTTTAACTTTCTCCTCGGGAGCAACTTTAAATCCAATCTGCTTTGCACTTTCCATTTTTATCACCTGTCTATATCTGGTGGGCAGTTCCCCAAGCTCATCAATATGACCGGGACATCTGCAATTCTCGCCCCAACCAAAAGCTGCTCTATAACTCTAACTCCGTGGGATATGCTTGGACCCCTTATCTGGACCCTATACGGCTTGTTTCCACCCTCGCTGATAACGTAGGCTCCAAAGTCTCCTACAGTAGCTTCTACGTGAGCATAGGCATCCCCAGCTGGCACTTTGAATCTTGGAAGAGCTTTGAGTCTGGGGTCTTCAACTTTGTAGGGCCCGCTCGGCGGTCCCATTTCAAGGAGCTGTTCGAGGATGTAGAGGTCTTGCTCAAGTTCGAATCTCCTTATGAGAGCTCTTGCCAGTGCATCTCCCTCTTTGAGCACCGGTACCTCAAAATCAAGCTCCGGGTAAAGGAGATATGGGTCGAGTCTTCTCACATCGGCCTTAACTCCCGTTGCCCTGAGATTTGGCCCCGTTACGCCCTCTTCCAGAGCAAACTTCTTGTCCATAACACCTATGCCCTCAAGCCTCTTGTATGTGATATAGTTTTCGAAGAGGATGTTGTCGAAGTCCTTGAGCTTGTCTTTCAGGTATTCCACAGTGTCATTCAGTTGTCTCAGCCACTTATCGCCGGGTATGTCCCTTCTAACTCCTCCGGGGATTGTGTAGATGTGATAGACCCTCGCTCCGGTAAGCTGCTCGAAGAGCGCCATGAACCTCTCTCTATAAGCGGCAGCCCACTGTCCAGCGGTGTAGACACCTAACTTAAACGCCAGCCCCATAGTCCAGAAGAGGTATGAAGTAACCCTTGCCATCTCAAGCACTGTTGTCCTGATCCACTGTGCCCTCTCAGGGACTTCCCATCCCATGAGCTCATCAACGGCCATTGAGTACACTGCCTCAGGAACGTCCGGCTCTGGAACACATACTCTAAGGAGGAGTGCTATGTTGGTATACCACGGCCTGTACTCGGCAAGCTTTTCGAAACCTCTGTGAAGGAAACCGACGTTAGCTATGGCCTTAACAACCCTATGACCGTCCATTTTAAGAATTAAGCTGTAGTTCTCGGTAGCCATGTGCTGTGGACCGAAGAATAACTCATAAGTGTCCTTCTCGAGGGGTAAAAGCTCCATCCCGTTTTCTCTCGCTTCTTTAATTAATTCCTCTTGTGAAACCATCTCTCTCACCTCAGATTACGTAGTTCTCCTTATCCTCTTCAAACCTATCGAGCAGTTTGTACTTTCTTTTAACGTAGCCGAGCATGTCAAAGTCCTTCCTGTGAGAGACTCCAGCTTCTCTGTCCTCATCCTCAAGAATCCACGGCATTTCAAGCTTGTCGTTGCCCTCAAAGGTCACCTTGTAGAACTCATGGGCGTCTCTTTCATAGGTCTCTGCAACGGGGTAAATGTCTCTGACAGTTGGTACCCTTGCTTTATCAACGTCTCTAGGAATCCTTGTCTTTACAAAGGCGTGAACTGCGTGAGTGTAGCTCCACATCTGGTAAACGAGCTCTATCTCACCATCTTTCAGCCAGTCAACCGCGGTTATCTGCATCATAGTCTCGAAGTTGTTCTCCTTAAGGAGCATGAGAAAATCCCTTATCCTGTCCGGAGGAATGCGGAATTCTATCCTTCTCTGCCTCCTAACTGTTCCCTCTGCATAGGGTGCTTTCTGGAGTATCTTCTCAACAATCATCTGCTCTTTTTCAAGGTTCATTGCCTATCACCCTCTTTCTTCTTGTTCATCAACCATGGAATCCATCTTCTCGCGGTTTTTTCCCTCCAACCCTCGCCAAAGAGCTCATCCTGGTTCTTCTTGTAATATTCATAGTTCTCCTTGTATCTCTTCCACCCGTCAGCCTTCCCTGTCTCGATGAGCTCCATCATCTTCTTTATACCGTCCATAACTGCCTCGGGTCTTGGCATACAGCCAGCTATGGCCACATCAACCGGAATGTACTTGTCGAGGTGCTTTATTGCGTTGTAGCCATCCCAGTAGATACCGCCGTTGAGCGGGCAAGAACCGTGAGCAAGGACGTACTTAGGATCGGGCTGCATCTCGTAGGTTATGATTATTCTCTTCAGAGTCTTGGGTGTAACATAGCCGGTGATGAGGAAGAGATCAGCCATTCTCGGCGCCGGATTAGGCATCATACCGAAACGTTCCAGGTCATATCTTGAGGTCATTAAGGGGGGCATTTCAATACCCCCACACCCTGTACAAAATGCAACAATCCACATGCTCCTCTTTCTCGCGAAGTTAATGAGCGGTTCATACAGTCTCCAATCTACCATTTTTATCACCTCACAGGCTTGCTAAGATAGCTCCAAGGGCGGCTATTATCGTGGGCCACTTCCAGTAGAACTTTGCAGCTTGGTCTATTGTGAACCTTGGGAATATCGCTCCCATGAAGGTAGCTACAAGCAACACCGCTATTTGCTTAACAAGGAGTATTGCCAAACTTGCGATGGTGTTCAAAATCGGGCTTGAGAATGCCGTAACTACTGCTCCTCCAAGGAATATGTTCGCAAAGAATAGCGTTTCTGCAAAGAGGGCTATGGCGTGCTGTATCTGGAGTATTCCCATGTGCTTGCCGCCAAACTCGACCATCGGACCGAGGGAGATCTCACCAGGAGCAATCATGATATCAAAGGGCTCCTTTCCAAACATTGCCTGCAGGACAAGGTCGTAGGCTATTGCAGCCAACAACAGTGGAAGGTGAATTATGCTCCACCCCATCGTTTGCTGAGCCATCACTATCTCGTAGGTGCTGAAGGTGCCGTAGAACTCTGCAAGAGCCACTATGGCAAATCCAAGCGGTACCTGGATGGCGAGCATCGTCAGGAGTGCACGCTGGGCACCTATGCCTGCATAGGGGTTTCCGGAACTCATTGCGGCGAACATTATTCCGAGCATTGGGATTTCGAGGAGGAAGGTGATAAGCACTAGGTCACCATAGGCTCTAAGGACTCCAATGCTGCCAATAGGAATGAACATCAAAGCCAGTATTGTCGCTCCTAGGGCGTAGATAACACCGAAGTCGTAGATTAAACCATGGGTTATGTTGCTCTTCTTTGAGAGGAGCTTTATGGTATCAAGGATGGGCTGGTAAATCGGCGGCCCAACTCTTCTGTGAATTCTCGCCGTGACTATTCTGATTATTCCCATGAACATAAATCCCACGAAGGTTGCATAAATTAAAATTAGGAGAGCCTTCAAAGCGGTTTCAATCATTCTTCACACCCCCCATAGTGCAAGGATTAACAAGACTATCGCCAGATACCATGCATAGCTTTGAGTGTTTCCGTTGTATATGAAATTCCTCAAAACTTCTGCTAAGTCTTCAATCCAAGCCCCTATGTCCCTGTAGAGCTTGTCGAAGCTTATCCTGAGCCAGAAGGATAGGGTCTCCTTCAGAGGAAGGAAGAAGTTTCTTCTTATGGTGAGGTTGTACTCCATCGTAACGGGGTTACCTGACTGGTAGGTGTCTGTAACGGGGACCTTTCTGACCTTTGCTCCAAGGAAGTAGATTATTCCTGCGATGATGATGCCCACTATCAGGTATATGAGTATTGCCAGCGCGTTGTATCTTCCAAAGCCCAAGTCAAGTATGAAGAGGTTTCCACCGATGACTTCTTTTCCAAAGATTTTGTTGAGCTCTCTGGCAACCAATCCTGGAGCTATGCCCAAGACGACGTTGAAAAGGGCCAGTATTGCCATGGCTATTGCCATTGGCAGTGGAGCGTCTTTGGTATCATCAAGGTCTGTTGGTCTCTGACCGAACCAAACGGCATAGGTAAACCTTATCAGGTAAACGAAACCTATTGCGCTTCCAAAGAAGACCATGCCGCCGAGTATCGGGAGGTTCTGGCTTATCACAGCTTCAAAGAGCACCCACTTGCTCGCAAATCCAACGAGTGGGGGTATACCTGCTAAGCTCAAAATCGCCACGAATGCCATGGCAAAGGTAAAGGGCATCTTCTCAGCCAATCCTCCCATGTCTGCGAAGCTTGTCTTTCCTGTGCGGTAAACGATCGTAGCCACTATAAGGAAGAACAATCCCTTGAAGAGTGCGTGGCTTAAGGCGTGGAAGAGAGCTGCCTGCATGCTTAAAGCCGTGCCCACCCCTATACCGACCAGTATGTAGCCAACTTGGCTTATACTTGAGTATGCGAAGAGCTTTCTTATATCTTCTTGGAGAGCAGCCAGGAGACCACCGACGATTATTGTTAGACCTCCGAGGAAGGCTATTATGTAGCCGAACTTTGTAGTGCTTCTAAACCCTCCAATCTCAATCGCTAGACGGGTTCCCATGAGGATGTACAGCATTATGAATCCATAAACTCCCGCCTTGCTTAGAACTCCACTGAACATGGCTGCATAACTCTGGTTTGTTTCAGAGTAAGCATCTGACGCCCACACATGGAGTGGGAACATTCCGGCTTTGACCCCAAATGCTATGAGGAAGAGCAGGTAAATGAGAGCACTCTCACCTTTGCTGAAGACTGTATCTGCCCCAAAGGCTGCTGCATAGGCATCTTGGTACATTGCCTGCTGTATCTGGGCAAAGTCAAACGTGCCGAGCTTTGCGTAAATCATTCCCAATGCAATAAGCATTGCGTATGCTCCAAAGACACTCAGCAGGAAGTACTTGAGTGACGCAGCTCTGTTGTAGTGGAGTACCATCATAAAGCTTGCAAAGGTCATTATCTCCCAGAAGATGAAGAACGTCAGCAGGTCGTTTGCGAGAAATACTCCAAGTACCCCGCTGAGGCTCATTAACGCGAACAGCCACTCGTAGCTGTCTTTGCCAGTAGATACCAGAGCGAGTATTGCCGAAAATCCTACTAAAGCACCTATTCCAAGGAAAAACCAACTCAATGTGTTCAGGGCAAAGGTTAGCTTGAAGACCCCTAAGTTGAGGGCAAAGCTAAGACCTTCGCCTGTTTTCTGGTATAGCAGAGCGGTGTATCCGAGTGGAATCGCGGCTCCTAAAACACCAATGATCTCTCTAATACCCTTCACATCAATGAGCCATGCCAGAGCACCAGCTATTAGGGGAACAAATACAATTATAGCGAGTTCGTTCATGGGTTCACCGTTCTGCCTACCAGTAAAGTGCGTGTAGGGCGTTAATTTCGTAACGGGTAGGCTTCCCTCCTCCCGTCTTCATCGGAGGGCTTTCGGGGGGAACGGAGACTCCCCACATCTTCAGGGCTTTCAAGCGAATATTCCACGAGCCAACCACATCCCTATCAGCCTCAAAACCACAATTCGAGCACTTTAAAACCCTGTGCCCATTCGGGACTAGCTTCCCCCCACATATCGGACACAGGGATGAAGAGTAAGCAGGATCAACAAAAACGACACTCACACCCTTTAACTTGGCTTTATACTCGATAATGGATTGAAGCTTTCTAAAACTCCACCTGTGCAAGCGACCATTCAACTCAGCCGAATACCTTATCGAATCCCTGATTTCCGTTAAGTCCTCCAAGGTAATACCACCGTATTTTTCAGCTAATTCAACGATTTTGTTAGCCAATTTGTGATAAAGGTCATTCAGCCTGTTCCTCTCCCTTCTCCCATACTTTTCCAGAAGCTCTTCCCTTTTCTTTCCAGCCCTAAGCTTCCTCTGAATCTTCCTCCTCTTTACGAAGTAACCAGTCCTAATCTCCTTCTCGTGTGTAATGATCTGGATAAAGTTCCCATCTGGAAGGCTGAGGGTTACATTGTTCTCGTTCAAGTCCACGCCGACAACGGCCTTCGGCTCTCCAACCTCAACCTCCCTGGAGAACACTACGTGAAGGAAAACTCCTTTTGGATTTTTAACAAGCCACGCTTGGCCGACCTTCCAGTTCCTGAACTTCCCGTGGTGTTTTGCCGGGTAAAACTCCAGTTCCAGCCTTCCACTTGGAGTTGAGAGCTTGATAAATCCCCCTTCAAGGTTGAGTTTGAAAAGATGATCATCCAGCATTATTACTTGCTTTTTGAAAATGGGTTTTCCGTTGGCTTTTCCTCGTCTTT
>NZ_WHIZ01000043.1:0-17889 GCF_009372125.1 Thermococcus sp. 101 C5 | reverse complement strand
TGACCTGTTACTCTGATGGAAATTTGCTGGCTTTACTGTCTGTTGATCCGGCGAATAAGCATGATGTGAGTGTTGTCCGGGAAAAGTTCTGGGTGATTGTTGAGGAGTTTTCCGGCTGTTTTCTGTTTTTGGATAAGGGGTATGTTAACAGGGAACTCGAGGAGGAGTTTTTGAGGTTTGGCGTTGTTTACACGCCAGTAAAGCGGGGGAATCAGATTAGTAATCTGGAGGAGAAGAAGTTTTACAAGTACTTGTCTGACTTTCGCAGGAGGATTGAGACTTTGTTTTCGAAGTTTTCTGAGTTTCTTCTGAGGCCGAGCAGGAGTGTTAGTTTGAGGGGGTTAGCTGTCAGGATTTTAGGGGCGATTCTGGCCGTGAATCTGGACAGATTATACAACTTCACAGGTGGTGGGAACTAGGGTGAAAAACAGTATCCACCATATCAGCGAACCTATGAACCCGCTTAGTGGATCCATGACATCACCTCCTAGACACTCCTAAAACTTATATTGGAGTTCAATACTCTTAAGCTTTTCGTTAAGCAAAATTAGAAGCAGAATGCTGCAGATTGGAGTATAAAAAAGAGAAAAATCACTTAACTACTTGGGTGCCTGTTTTTCCTTCTAAGGCTTCAACGGCTTTGTCTAAGGCGGCAATTACTGCCCTTTCCCCGCCCCATTCGACGAATCTTATTGCTGCAAGAACTTTCGGCCCCATGCTACCCTTCTTAAAGTGCCCTTCTTCATAGTACTTCTTGAGCTCATCAACCGTAACCCTTCCAAGCCACTGCTCGTTTGGTTTGCCATAGTTAATTGCAGCACCATTAACGTCAGTGAGAATCATGAATATGTCAGCATTAACCTCCTCGGCAAGCTTCTCTCCAGCCAAATCCTTGTCGATAACTGCCTCCACGCCTTTGAATTCCCCATTCTCCTCAATAACCGGAATTCCCCCTCCACCGGAGGCTATGACTATGAAGCCTTTCTCCACTAAATCCTGGATTATCGGAGCCTCGACGTGTCCAATTGGATCGGGGCTTGGCACCACCCTCCTCCATCCCCGTCCGGCATCTTCTATAACAACCCATCCCTTTTCTTTGGCGAGTTTTTTGGCCGTTTCTTCATCATAAAACGGCCCCACGGGTTTTGATGGATTCTTAAATGCAGGGTCGTTTTTGTCAACGATGGTCTGAGTAACTATCGTTGCCACCGGCTTGTTTATGCCCCTTCTCCTCAATTCGTTAATCACCGCCTGCTGTATCATATACCCAATCTGCCCCTGGCTCATTGCACCGCAAACATCCATGGGTTGAGCAGGAATGCCATACATATGCTCTCCAGCATCCTGCTGGAGTAGAATAGCTCCAACCTGAGGACCATTACCGTGAGTTATTACAACCTCATAATCATTATCAAGAATAATATCAACTATTTGCTTTGCGGTCTTTTTTACATTCTCCATCTGCTCCTCATAAGTCCCCTTCTGTCCCCTCTGCAGAATAGCGTTCCCACCCAAAGCAATGACAACTCTCTTCCTCATGTTGCTCCCTCCAGCACTAGTGTATAAAGTTAGACTTTAGCGAATTAAAAGGGTTTCTTAGTCATAAAACAGTACTTTCAGAAAAAACTTCGAAAAATAATTGAAAGGCTTTGCAAATTTAAGGAATATTGAAGAAATATCTTTGCGGTTTTAATCAGAGATACCACTCACTAAACCTTCCAATCCCAAGGCTTTCAAGGGTCTTCATAACGCCAAGGGCTATTCCTTCCACCTCTATGCCTCCCTCTCCCTTGTTTGCGTCCCCGACTATGTAGACGTTTTCAATTGGAAAATCAAGGTGCATTCCAGAGGCCACTCTGTTAACTGGATTTCCATCTAAATACGTTTGAACCATTAGAACTTCTCCCTCTTTGTCAAGCTCCGGGAAGAGATAATAGAGATCCTCGAGGCCAAGCTTTTGCTCTTTTTTTACATCTTTGCTCCTTAGGGCTTGATGCGTCATGATGAGGGTGTAGCCATCTCTTGCAAGCTCCGGCGTTAATGCTGAAGGCTCGTTGTAGCCGTTTATTCTTTTGGTGTCTAAGGTAAAGACAACCGTGTTGCCTATTCTGGGCTTTCCTTTCAAGGCGACGTTGATTTTAATTCCCTCAGCAGGCTTCAAAGAGTCCACTTTTTTCAGGTACTCCCTGTCAAATTTGTTCCGTCCAAAAAGCTCCACTGTTTCTTTTATTCCGATGTTTGAGATGAGCACATCGTAGGGGTATTCTTCACCGTCTGCAGTTATTGCTTTGCCATCATCGACTTCAGCGACCCTTTTTCTGGTTAATATCTTTCCCCCATTTGCTCTTACAATTCTCGCAAGTTCTTCCGTTACGGCTTTGCATCCGCCCTTTATTAGCCCCGGACCTCCCCATTTCAACGTTGCCTTTATCTCCTTAGCCAGCTCTATCGCCGGGACTTCTTCTGGAGCCAAGCTGACCGCCCAGCCGAGAAAGCTCTTTATGAAAAGGTAAACAAACTCGTTGTCCCCAATCTTCTCTTCGAGCCATTCCCAAGCATTCATACTCGCTTCTTCGCCAGTTGGAAGTTTGTTTGCCTTTACCTCCGCAAGAAGCTTCATCGCCTTGGCCTTCTCTTTGAGGGAAAGATGCTTCCACCCCTCTCTGTAGTGGTAAAGGTTCCCATCAATGAAGAACTTGCCCTTCGGATCGGAATTCACTATTTCAACATTGGCGTTCAAAAGCTTCAGCAGATGAGCTAAAGGACCATCTTCTCCATGAGGCACCATATGGAGAGCTCCAGTAGACAATTGAAAGCCCTGATAGTTGAGGTTCGTGAATCTACCTCCAACAAAAGGAGCTTTTTCCAGAACCGTTACTTCATGCCCGGCTCTTGCTAAAAAGGCACTTGTCAAAAGCCCTCCAAGTCCAGCCCCAATTGTGACCATTCTCATTTTATCACCTCTTTGGATTTCCGAAAGGATCTATAAGACCGGCCCTTATTAGGGAAGAGCTTATTTTATCTCCAAGTTTGCTTTTGACCAGCTTTATGGTAACAATGTCGAGAGGTTTTAGACCTTTTTCCATTCTCGCCCTGTTAACTAACAATGCACCCTTGTACGTTTCTTCACTGACGACTATCGCTTCTAAGCTCTTCAGCCTGTCGGCAAAGCCTATTGCGCTGTGGATTTTCATTATCCTGTAGTTTTTGTATCTATTTGTCTCAAAAAACTTTACTAAGTCCCGCAATCTGATTTCATAAGGAAGAATTTTTTCAGCATAAGGTTTGTTCTTTATCATTTCATCGGAAGTTAGACCAACATAGACGTACTTGCCCACTTCAAAAGCCTTTCTAAGCAAGGCCTTATGGCCTAAATGGAGCCTGTCAAAAGTCCCCCCAACCACAACTTTTCTGTATTTCCTCATCGCTATCCCTCTCTACCATCTGAACCAATAAATTTTTGTATTACCATTTGAAAAAGTTTTGGAGGTGAGAAAATGAAGAAAGGCACATTGATTCTGATTGCAGTTATGTTGCTGGCATCATTTTCTCAGGTCTACGCTTATGAAGAACAGCATCTTTTCAACATCGACATTTACATGACCGTCTATCCCAGTGGAACGGCCTCTGTTAAGATCAACGCCCAGCTCAAAGACCCATTTTATATAAACTACTTCGAAAATCTCTCCAAGACGAATCCACAGAGAGCAGAGGAGGAATTCCATGACCTTGTTTATTCATTGGTATACGGTAATTTCAAGAGAGAGGTAGAGAGGCAATCCAAAGAGGCATTAGTAGTAGTGCCTGAAGAAGGCCCCGTAAAATTGGGGAAAAACTGGACCGCCGTTGTGACGTTTAAGATATACAACTACCTCGTGGAAAACAACCAAACGCTGCAGAGTTCAGTCTATGGGCCAATGCAGTTTCTGTTTAAAAACAGGGTTTTTGAATTCAGCTGGAGAAAGCTCACAATTATTCTTCCAAAGGACGCTTATGTTATCAACCTAGCTCCAAAGCCAAATGAACTTGTAGAAAATGTCGCATCATGGGAAAACGGCTACTATCTTCCAATAGTTGTGATAACCTTCGATTCTTCGGTATATGAAGCCATTATGAACAAGACATCAGAAAATACCACCAAATTCGTTCCTTTCGACGAGTTTCTGGCAAAAACTGCAAAGACTATCCAGCTCTATTACGACCCGCTAAGCGGACTTGTACAGTTTAATGCAACCTTTGAGGGGGTTAATGCCACCAGCTACCATGAAACAAAAATCAGGGAGGAGTTCACCAAAACCCTGGATATTCAGGATATAAACTCAAAGATTGAAGGCAACAAAGTGCTTGTATGGGGAAAAGCAAAGCCAAAAGTAGACTACAAAGAAAGTTTCACCACGAAAACATGGAGCGCAAACATAACATTGCCTTTCAGATTTGACAACGTAAGCGTCAAAGCCCCAACCGGTTTAGAGATTAAAGAGCACGAAACAGACGGCAAAAACATTATTATCGTTGTAGAGCAGAAAAAGGGTGTCTGCGGCCCTGGGCTTATTTTGCTGATAGCTTTACTCCCGGTGTTAGCAAAGCGGAGGTGACCCGATGGACTTTTTCTTTTATCCTTCATCCGCAGCAGTATTTGGCTCCTTCAAGCAGGGTGCAATAGCTTACGAAATACTGAGGAACATAGTTGAAGGGGGCTTTAAGGGAGAAGTTATTCCAGTGAACCCCAAAGGGGGAGAAGTCGAAGTAGCCGGGAGAAAACTTAAAATTGCAGAAAAACTTGAGAAAAATGTTGATGTCGCTATAATCGCAATTCCCGCAAAGTTCGTTCCTTCTCTAATTGAGGAGATTGGAGATAAGGTTAAGGGAGCAGTGGTTATAAGTGCGGGGTTCAGCGAAGTTGGTAACGTTGAGCTTGAGAGGGAACTAGTTGAAAAAGCCCGAAAGAAAGGAGTACGGATCATTGGCCCAAACTGTGCCGGCATTTTTGGAGTCCATGCAGAGTTCTTTGGCTCGTTTGAGGTCAGGGTCAAGAAGGGAGGATTAGCCTTAATATCCCAGAGCGGAGCCTTCGGCGGTGCGGCCCTTGCTATGGGGAACGAAGAAGGGATAGGGTTCTCTGCCTTTGTCTCTTATGGGAACGCGGCTGATTTGACGGAAAGTGACTTCTTGAGATATTTTGCCGACGATGAAAACACCAAGGTTATAGCCCTATACATTGAAGGCGTAAAGGACGGTAGGAAGTTCATCGAAGCTTTGAAATACGCCACTTCCAAAAAGCCCGTGATAGTCCTCAAGGCCGGAAAGAGTAAAAGCGGCAGCAGAG
This sequence comes from Thermococcus sp. 101 C5, assembly GCF_009372125.1. Classification (NCBI taxonomy): domain Archaea; kingdom Methanobacteriati; phylum Methanobacteriota; class Thermococci; order Thermococcales; family Thermococcaceae; genus Thermococcus; species Thermococcus sp. 101 C5. The sequence continues at coordinate 12,563 of NZ_WHIZ01000043.1, read as the reverse complement.
CAGCCCAGAGCCATACCGGAAGTCTGGCCGGAAGTTATGAAATTTACAAAGCTGCTTTCATGCAGTTCGGTGCAATAGAGGTTGAAGAGATGGAGGAGCTCTTTGATGCGGCAAAAATCTTTGAGATGTACGAGAGCGGAGGGGAGAGAATAGCCATAATAACAAATTCCGGTGGCCCTGGAGTTTTAGCTACCGACAAAGCCGAAAAGCTGGGACTAGAGATTGCAAAGCTTGAAGAAAAAACCGTAGAGGAGCTCAAAAAATTCCTGCCTCCACAGTGCTCAACAAAAAATCCAATTGACCTGATAGCAGATGCAGACTACGAGAGGTACAAAAGAGCTATAGAAGTTGTTTCCAGGGATAAAAACATTGATGCACTGCTAGTTATTTGCGTTCCGCCGATATTCATACCGAGTGAAGAGATAGCAAAGGCAGTCATAGATGCCAAGTGCGACAAGCCAGTTGTGGTCAATTTTATGGCCGGAGAACTTGTAAAAGAGGGTGTGAAGCTTTTAAATACCTGCGGTATCAAAAACTTCCCGACACCGGAGAGAGCAGCCAAAGCCCTCTACTGGCTTAGTTTGAGAAAGGCTTTTAAAACGAAGTAGAAAAAGACACATAGGGGTGAGAACGATGCATCACTTGATTTATCCAATGAGAACATACCTGATAGTCTCAGGACAGGGAGAGGAAACAAACGTTATGGCAGCTGACTGGGTAACAGTCCTTTCTCACAAGCCGCCTCTGGTGGGAGTGGCAGTTTCTCCAAAAAGATACACTCACCGGCTGATCTCAAAATACAAGGAGTTTGTTATCAGCGTTCCGGGCTTGGAAATGCTCAGAGACGTCTGGATTGCGGGAACAAAGAGAGGACCCTCAAAGCTTAAGGAGATGAACATAACCCTCGTCGACTCCACAAAAATAGCTACGCCGAGCATAAAAGAGGCATTAGCAAACATAGAATGCAAAGTGGTTGATGCCAGGGATTATGGAGACCACACATGGTTCGTTGGCGAAGTTGTTGGTTATACCTACAAAGAGGAAGCATTCAAGAACGGAAAGCCAGATGTTATGAGCGCAAACTTCCTCGCACATGCAGCGTGGACTGACTTCGTTACCTTCGAGAAGAAGATTTACAAGTCAGAATAATTGCAAAATAGCACGTTATCATGTTTAAATTTTCTCTTTTTGGATTTTCTGCCCTCTGAAGGATTAATTTTGAGTTCAAGGCTCTAAGAATGCTCTGGAAGTCTTTAGTAACTGAAGGTTACTATTAAACAAAAGGTTACAAAAATTTTAAAAGTTTATAACGAAATTTTTTCGAAGTTTTGAGTTGGGGCTTCTTAGGGCTTCTTTGATATTCTCTCCTCATGGGAATTTAACCATTTTTAGTTTAAGGCGTTTTTGTGAGCTTATTTTTGATTTAAGCTCCTATTTCGCCTCTGGAAGTCTCATGAACATTCTTGAGCATTGACAAAAAGGAGGAGTTTCAAGTGTGGTTGAGTTTCAAGGTTTCTCTCAAGGGCTCGAATTCGAGCTTTCTGAGGGGAGTTTTATTGACCCTTTGAAGAAAAGTTTATAAGATTCGGGCCTTCTAATTACTCTTTGAGGAGTTTAGAGGAAAAATCGCCCCTGTTCCAATAAGACTTTAAAAGAATTGAAAGTATTCTGAGACCACGCTGTCGCTCCTGTCATCGGCGGTGTCGTTCCAATAAGACTTTAAAAGAATTGAAAGTTGCCTTAGCTTCGGCAAGTCCAAAGGCTTCTTCAATCGTTCCAATAAGACTTTAAAAGAATTGAAAGAAAGCTCTATGAAGTCTTAGAGACTAATAAGGCTTTGCGTTCCAATAAGACTTTAAAAGAATTGAAAGCATAGTAAATTCGTACAATAGTTCTTTTTGGTCATCAAGTTCCAATAAGACTTTAAAAGAATTGAAAGGAAGGTAATCAGTCACCCCAACAATAAACGGTGAAACAGTTCCAATAAGACTTTAAAAGAATTGAAAGAGGGCTTGAATGGAGTTTCCTTTCCTTCGTAGCCCAACATGTTCCAATAAGACTTTAAAAGAATTGAAAGGAGTAACTGAGGTCGTTGAGGGCGTTACTGAGCTAACAGAGTTCCAATAAGACTTTAAAAGAATTGAAAGGTTTCTACAAGGTCTAAAGTATATACGAACAGGTAGGTGTTCCAATAAGACTTTAAAAGAATTGAAAGTCATCAAAAGTCCAATTTCCGGCTGTGTCTTGGATTTCTAGTTCCAATAAGACTTTAAAAGAATTGAAAGCTGTTGTCGTTTGCCGTGTCATCTGGTCTCTTTGTTCGTTCCAATAAGACTTTAAAAGAATTGAAAGCTATCCAACTCCCCAAGACAATCAAGACCGAACTCGACGAGTTCCAATAAGACTTTAAAAGAATTGAAAGGAGGAAGAGCAACAAATTAGAGAAGAGGTAAAGAGGGTTCCAATAAGACTTTAAAAGAATTGAAAGATCACCCCTCGTAAATTATTTTCGCAAAAACCTTACCGTTCCAATAAGACTTTAAAAGAATTGAAAGGTGCATCAGCTCCTACATACTTCAACATGTATCACCGTGTTCCAATAAGACTTTAAAAGAATTGAAAGGGGGTGCGCATTTTCGAGTGCGTGAAGGTTTTCCATCCACGGTTCCAATAAGACTTTAAAAGAATTGAAAGTGCTTGATTTACAAGATGCTATGTTAAGGGTGAGCTTTCGTTCCAATAAGACTTTAAAAGAATTGAAAGACGACCTTAACCAGCTTGCTTTTGCAGTTAAGAAGGGGTTCCAATAAGACTTTAAAAGAATTGAAAGCTGTTACTTCGATTGCTATCGGTTGCCACTGTTCATTATAGTTCCAATAAGACTTTAAAAGAATTGAAAGTCTTAATCACTTTCAAGTACTGCTTTATTTCAATCCACGTTCCAATAAGACTTTAAAAGAATTGAAAGAAAGAAGACCACCAAAGAAAGGATATCACAGATATCCTAAGGTTCCAATAAGACTTTAAAAGAATTGAAAGGGAAAAGTCGCTGTCATCAGTTTTGATAGAAAATCAACCGTTCCAATAAGACTTTAAAAGAATTGAAAGCAGGAGCGTCTTTATAATCCGCTGGCAAGCTTCCCGCGTTCCAATAAGACTTTAAAAGAATTGAAAGAAGAAGAGTGTCGACTTGATTATTGCAGACCCTCCTTATTGTTCCAATAAGACTTTAAAAGAATTGAAAGTCGTTCCCGTTCCCGCTCTTATCAAGCCACTTGTTATTGAGTTCCAATAAGACTTTAAAAGAATTGAAAGCACTCCACTTTCCGGCTACGAACTTGGCACCTTGTTGTGGTTCCAATAAGACTTTAGAAGAATTGAAAGATTAAATTGCTTAAGAATCTTTGCCGGGATTGCACGGGTTCCAATAAGACTTTAAAAGAATTGAAAGGTTGTTTCGTCCTTGTAGTAGATTACAGTTCTGTAACCGTTCCAATAAGACTTTAAAAGAATTGAAAGAATTGATCCCAGCCTATCCCCATTTTTGCTATCTCTTGTTCCAATAAGACTTTAAAAGAATTGAAAGCTGCTTCAAACGTAATTTCACGAGTTGAGAAGTGCTCGTTCCAATAAGACTTTAAAAGAATTGAAAGAAAAAGAGTTGGACAGTTATGAACAACACTTTTAAACCTCACCAGCTACTCTATTTTGATGATAGCGTTAGGAATTGAGGGGACTGCACACACACTTGGCATAGGGATTGTGACGGAAGATAAGGTTCTCGCCAACGTATTTGATACTCTAACAACCGAAAAAGGTGGCATACACCCAAAGGAAGCCGCTGAACACCACGCAAGGCTCTTAAAGCCCCTTTTGAAAAAAGCCCTTAGAGAGGCTAAAATCAACATTGAAGATGTTGACGTAATTGCTTTTTCTCAAGGGCCAGGACTGGGGCCGGCTTTGAGGGTTGTGGCAACAGCCGCGAGGGCTTTGGCTATAAAATACAACAAACCCATTGTCGGGGTCAACCACTGCATCGCCCACGTGGAAATTACGAAGATGTTTGGAATAAAAGACCCGGTTGGCCTCTACGTAAGCGGGGGCAATACTCAGGTTCTTGCATTAGAAGGCGGTAGGTACAGAGTATTTGGGGAAACCCTCGACATAGGCATAGGCAACGCCATAGACACCTTTGCCAGAGAGCTCGGCCTTGGGTTCCCGGGCGGCCCAAAGATAGAAAAGCTCGCTCAGAGAGGGGAAAAATATATTGAACTCCCCTATGCAGTTAAGGGCATGGATCTAAGCTTTTCTGGAATTTTAACGGAGGCAGTTAGAAAATACAAGACCGGGAGGTACAGAGTTGAGGATTTAGCGTATTCCTTCCAGGAAACGGCTTTTGCCGCTTTGGTTGAGGTTACCGAAAGGGCTGTGGCCCACACAGGTAAGGAAGAAGTAGTCCTTGTGGGAGGAGTAGCAGCAAACAACCGCCTGAGAGAGATGCTCAAGATAATGTGCGAAGACAGAGGCGTGAAGTTCTTTGTGCCGCCTTATGACTTGTGCAGGGATAACGGAGCGATGATAGCCTACACCGGCTTAAGGATGTTCAAAGCAGGCATAAAGTTCGACCTTGAAAAAACAGTAGTCAAGCAGAAGTTTAGGACCGACGAGGTGGAGGTAACGTGGGAATAGGAGTGTTCCTCCCAATTGTCCTTTATGACGTGACTCTTCTCTTTGCAGTGGGTTATGTGTGGTTGTTCTTCCTCAAGCGCTGGAACCGCTATACTGCGGAGCTAAAACCGTTAATACAGAAGGCTGCGATATTTCTATCCATAGCTCTTCTCGGTCGTTTTATTGATCTCGTAACTGACTTTTATTCTTCTGTTTATCAGGAGGGGATTTTAACACTCTTATACGGGATTTCGATCTTAGGAGTGATATATACCATGGTTTCCTACGTACAGACCTTAGAAAAGTCCTACATCCCAATAACTAAAGCTTCAACTTCTGGCCCTCAAATCGAGAATGGAATGCATGGAGCTTATATCGTCTCTGGCTCCAAAGAGAGACTCACAGAGATAACAAAGCTTCTTAAGGAAAGGACGTCTCCCGCATTGATATTCACACGCTCACCTGAGTTCTACCACAGTTTAAGTGAGTTTGCCACAACCGTCTGGATTACTGGGGCCACTGACACCGGAATCTCACCAACGAAGCTCCATGTTATACAGGATATGGCTATACAATTTGCGAAAGAAGCTAAAGGTGCCGTTATTGTAATAGACTGTATCGAATACCTCCTCCTGTACAATGATTTTCCAAGCATCTTTAAGTTCCTAGCCAGCCTTAAAGACCACCTTCTTATGCTCAACGCCTCCTTAATTGTGACCGTTGACGAAAATGCCATCGACCAAAAGGAATACCGCCTCCTCCTCAACGAATTTGAGCCCCTCTAAAACTTCTTCTTTATCTTTAGGGTGTATTTTGGATAGATTCTCTTCGAGAACCTCACAAACTTCGTCTTCCTTGGGGATTTCTCAACCCTTATTCTCAAATGCGGAGGTAGCTGGGTGTAGAACTGTCCATCGACGGCAAGGATAACATCCCTGTCCGTCAGCACCTCTATCTCGATTGAGGAACGGTCCGGAACAACGAGGGGCCTTGCGGTAAGGGCAACGGGAGCCAACGGGACAAGAATAATAGCATGCAGGCGAGGATCAACTAAAGGGCCGCCAGCTGCGAGGGCATAAGCCGTTGAGCCAGTAGGTGTTGACACTATAAGCCCATCGGCCCTTATCTCCTCGGCAAGCTCTCCGTCGATGTAGTACTTGAGATGAGTTATCTTGCCCGGAATTCCCGTTAAAACTGCAACTTCGTTAAGTGCATCCGGTATGTTATCAAAGCCTTCAACAAAAGTCCTGAGTTTCATCCTCTCATCTATAAAGTAATCGCCCTCAAGAACCCTCGAAATTGCAAAAAAAGTTTCAGCAGGTTCAACCTCTGCCAAAAAACCCAAAGTACCCATATTTATTGCCAGAATGGGAATATCTCTGGTGGTTTTATGCTCAACCCTCAAAACAGTCCCATCTCCTCCAATTACTATCATCATGTCAACATCCATTTTCTCAAGGGGGATTACATCGTCAGGAGAAAAATGTGGAAAATGCTGATGAGCTTCTTCGTCAACGTAGACTTCGTAACCACTAACCTTCAGAAAGTCATACACTCTGTAAGCAAGCTTCAAAGCCTCTTCCCGATCCCTTCGAGCGGCGATTCCAAACTTCATGATCTCACACTCTACCCTTGCTTAGCTTTGCGCCAAGGTAAACACTCAATCCTCCCCCAATAATCGTTGGGAGCCAGAAGGATATAAACCTATCTAAGACTGTCGCAGTGACAGCCAAGCTTTTATCAATCTTTAGACTGAGGTAGAGGGCTGAGTTAACTGCTTCCGTTATTCCCACCCCCCCGGGGAGAATGCTTATCATCCCCAGGGCAATACCGGCCATTTGAACCATTAGAATTTTTTGAAGTTCAAGACGATACCCAATGCTTTCGAAGACAAAATAAGTTCTGAGAAGCATGAATCCCCAGAGTGCCAAAGAATAGAAGAGGGTTTTGCCCAGCACAACCGGGTCTTTAGAAAGCTCCAAAAAGGTCGTCCTAAAGTCAGTTATAGATTTTTTGAGCTTTTCTTCGAGCGTTCCCTCCACTCCTGCAAACTTTTCAGGGAATATGCGCTTTATAAGTGCTGTTATTTTGTTGAGCACGCTAAAGGCTAAACTTTCATTCAGAGATATCAAGAGGCTTATAGCCACTATCAGAAGGAGTACTATTGTTGAGAGAGAAAGAACGGACAGCAAAAGCTTTACCTTTAACGAGAGGGCATACTTGAACGCGACAAGAGTGAAAAGCAGAACCGGAACAACGTCCAAAATCCTGTCAGCCATTATGGTGGCAAAAACCTGACCATAACCACCGTTGGACTTTTTGGTTATCACATACATTCTAGCGGGCTCTCCTCCCGCTCTGGCACCGGGAGTTAGGTTGTTTGCAAATATCCCAACCATGGTGGCCATTATAATGTCCTTTATCCGAACACTTACCCCCGCCCTTTTCAGAAATATCCTCCACCGAAAAGCCCACGCAAGGGTTGCAAGAACTTGCATAAGAAGTGCAAGAAGAAAATACTCCACCTTAGCCCCTGTTAAAAGCTTCAGCGTTTCCTCTACTCCTGCCCACCATATAAGTACTGCTATAACCCCAACCCCAATCAAAATCATAAAGGAGTCTCTCTTTTTCATCAGCCCACCTTCCTCAGTTTTGCAATGAAGAAGCCCTGAGTAAGGTGCTTGTGAGGATAAAAGCGCTGAACTTCGTTTATCCCTATTCCAGGCGAACCTATGAAGATTTTCTGCTCCTCAAGCTTCAGCCCCTTCTTTATCATGTAAAGCACGTTCCCTTCGTTTTCTTCATAGCTCAAGGTACATGTAGAATAGACTAGCACACCTCCTTTTCTAAGGCTTTTTATTGCGGCGTTTATGAAGTGTCTCTGATACCTTGCAGTAGCCTCGATGTCCTTTGGCGTTCTTGTCTCCCAGAGCTTTGGTCTCACTCCCAAGGCTGTGCATGGGGCATCTAAGAGGATTTTATCAGCCTCAATTCCAAGGTCTGGCAGATTTCTCGAATCCATTTGAATAAGCTTGACGTTCTTCACGCCAAGTCTCTTCAGCTCTTCCTCCATTTTGGCTAATCTGTTTTTTGATTTGTCTATAGCTATTATTTCCCCCCTGTTTTCAAGGAGCTGTGCTATGTGAGACGTCTTTCCCCCCGGAGCAGCCGCCATATCAACTATAAGGTCTTCTTCCTGTGGCTCCAGAATATGGGCAACAATCATGGAAGGAAGGCTCTGGGCATAAAAGTAGCCTTTTTCATAAGCTTTTAATTCACTCAAGCTCGGCAGTTTGAACTTAGGCAGAGTTACTTCGACAGCTATTCCTCTCGTGGCAATAACCATTTCCTTAGCACTCATCTTTGCAATGCCTATGCCCACAAGGAGCCCCCTTGGATCTCTGATTTGAACTTCATCTCCTTCTTTTATTCCTCTATCGGCCTTTAATACGCCGGGAGCATAGAGCTGGGCACCCTGGTAAACGCTCTCCGCCGCAAACTTATTTGCGACAACCGTTGGCAGCTTGGGGTTATAATCATCGGGAAAATTCGGCCCTTCCCTCTCGAAATAGATACCCTCCTCAAGGTAGGGACTTCTCCTCGGCTTCAGCCCCTCCCTTCTAAGCTCTTCCATGAGCTTCTGCCGACTTATCTTAAGCGTGTTGACCCTTATGTAGTACTTCTCCACGGGCTCTCTCAGCTTTTTCATAATCTCCTCAGCTTCACTCCCGAAAAGGTCGTGATAATACTTCTGCAGTTCTTCAGGAAACGCTTCCCGGTACATGGAACCACCTAAATCTCAAGGATTTTGTACTTCTTTGCAAGTTCTATAAATTCAAAGAGCTTGTTTTCAATATCCTGACTGTCTTCTGCCTCAACTTCAAGTTGAAAAACTTTTTCTTGGCTTTTTTCTATCTTTTCGTAAACTTCATCGAGGTTTCTTGGAAAGTTGTGATTGTAGATGTCCTCCAAAAAGTTCTCCGTTCCGTAGATGTAGCTCTGTGGGAATTTTTTGATGAACTCAACGATGAACTCTCTGGTTATTTTTTCCTTTGGAACGGCAAACACAAAGTAGAAGCTCTGAATCGTCGCTCCCAATTCTCCTTGAGGCTTTATCTCAAAAGCAGGATGAGGATAAAGCATCTCTCTCCACTCACCCTCAAGGAAAATGTACGCGTTGAAAACTTCCTCTACAGGCTCCACCTTAAAGCCAAGAGGCCTGAGCTTCTCTCTCAGCACCTCGTTTAACCTAAAAATCTCGCCCCAGATTTTGTTTAAATGATTGTGGACTTCAAGCAGATTCACACTCTCACCTCCAAGGAAAAATAGAAGGAAAAATTTAAAGGTTTAGGTCATCTGAGAGCAAGGTTCAGCTGTTCTATTATGTTCGTTTCAACCCTTTTCTCGACTTCTGGGAGGGGAATCTCTACTTCTCTGTTAAGCACTTTCACAGCAAGGGTAAGCTTCAGGGTTATCTCACTTCTCTCTCCTCTCTTTATGTGTTCTGCAAGTACCTCTGGAAGAACTTCTGTGTCAACCACTGTTCTTATTTTTGCTATAGCTCTGCCGTTTGCAGGGATTACAACGTTCTCAACGAGTTTTCCTTGTGCCACCTGGTAGCCGTTAGCATCTATGTAATATTTAATTCCAAAGAGGGGCAGAGGAATAGGGTTAGGATTGTAGAGCTTCACATCACTTAAAATCTCAATACCGTTTTCATCAACTTTTCCCCACTTAGAGGGCATTCCTTCAACTGCGGGAGTTTTTATTAGGTCTCCAGAGCTCTCTATTGTTACGTTGCTGATGTAGCTTAACAAATTAGTTTCAAATGGATGCGAAAAGCTTCCCCTTATAATTGGAAGGCCAAATATTGAACCGCGCACTTGTATCTCAATATCACTCTGCTCTCCGTTTCTTATGTGCTCTTTTAGGGCTTCAATAATCTCTCTGTTTTTAAGAACAAGCACACCCCTTGCACTGTCATCCAAAAACCCAACCTTTAGGTCTTTCAGGGTGCCCACCTTTACTCCAGCCAAGTACAAATCTGCTTCGTCAATAGCTATTGAGACGGGAAGAGGTTTCCCGAAATACACTGTTGTTTCCAGTTCCATGGTGTTTTCATCAACATATCCCCATTCAGCTCTTATTTGAGGAGTTAAAGTAATCAGCGCATAACCTAAGTAAGCCACCCAGAGAAACACAATAAGTCCGATTGCTCCAAGTATTTTGCCTACACCCATAACTCTCACCTAAAAATTAAAAAGGTTGAGAGCTTAAAAGAGTTAGCTACCTTTTTTTCCTCTCCAGTATGTCCACAAAATTACTACCAAAGCCAGAACTCCAATAAACGCTCCAGCAGTTCTTAGGTTTCTTCTTGTTTCAGTATTTTCTTTAACAGGTATTGTAATAAATTCCTCAAAGACGTACACGTTGTCATCTCCGCTTTCCTTATCACCAACTGCTCTGATTCTCACTTGAACGACGTAGTCTTTGGGGATGGCGTTGTTTGCTATGCTCAGTTCCAAAACACCTTCCCCTTCTCTTCCCGGATCAAGAGTTCCAACGTAATCTGACCTCTTTGAGAGTGTAAAGGGCTGATCAGCTTTTACAACGCCTTCTATTATCACATTTTCAGCCTGTTCTCCTCCAACGTTCTTGACCCTTATGTATATAAGAATTTCTTCACCCTGCATAGGTGTTTTGTCAAAGCTGACCTTCTCGACAGTTATTTTTGGTTTTTCGTTCACTATTACTGGTATCTTGATCGTATCCTCCTTAACATTGCCCGAAGAGTCCTTGTACTCTATCTTCACTGGAATCTCATACGTTCCACCCTCTGCCCACTCTCCAACGTTCACTCTGAAGCTCGCCTTTGCTGAGTCTCCCTGCCGTAGGGTGCCTATGTTTATTATCTGCTCGCTCGTCTCACTTAACTCAAATGGATCCTCAGGCATTGGTTTTAGGATCACATAGCGGGCGCTTCCACTGCCTATGTTCTCCACTTCAAAGTTTATCTCCACGTTGTTCGTTCCAGCTAAGACCCTACTTGGAGATGTTGAGACCTTTGAAATTATTATATGCTCCCTGCCAAGAATTGGTATGCCAATTAACCTGTCATCCGTTAGCTTTTCATCATTTGGCGTGCTCAAATATTCCAGTGAAACCTTTAGAGGATAGATACCGTTTTCGAGTCTTTCATTTGCCTTTAGACGGAACTCCAATATTTTTTCTTCTCCTGGGACCAGCTTAGACAGATACTTCGTGTTGTCTTCTCCAATGGGCAGGAAAGCATTGATGTTCTCCCTAGCGAGCTGTTCCATTATTTGGTTTATGGCAATTTGAAGGTTTTCGCTCATGCTCTGGCTTCCCTGTATTGGGAGGTTCTGAAGGGAAGATAGATCGACTTTCGTAACTTCTCCAGGCGCATTTACTTCACTCGGTTCTATTCTGAAGGAAAAGGCCCTTGCTCTCTCTTCGCCTACGTTTTTCACCTTTACCTTAAGCACAAACTCGTCTCCAGGCTCTATTGCTTTTGGATCCATTTCGACACTCTCAATCTCAATAAAGGCTTGATTTCTTCTCACAACTTGAACTGAAAATTCAAAGGTCTGCTCTCTTTGATCTTTTGAATCACCGCTGTAGTATGAAACCTTCAGCCTCATCGGATAGCTTCCTGTGGAGGCGTCTTCACTCACGTGTAGCCTGAACCTATACTCCATGACCTTGTTGGTGTTTATTACGTAGGTAAAGTGCTGTTTTGTTGTGTTGTCTATTAGTATCGCCCCATTCTGGAATTCTAATGAAGGAGAGAGATCAACAAGCACTTCTTTTGCCGGCTCGAAACCAAGGTTTCTAAGACCAATGGTTACCTCAAAGTCCTCCCCTGGATGAACTACTTCAGGTTTTTCAATGTTCTCTATCTCAAAAGTTGCTTCCCCCTCCCGAATTACAGTTATGGAGAAATAATCAAAGCCTTGCAGCATTTGCAAATTCTCTCCTCTCTGCACGTGATATGCAAGTGAAATGTAGAGGGGATAAATACCTGGATCAACGTTTTCATTTACCTTGAACCTGAATTCAACGACTTTCTCCTCTTTTCCGTCCAGATATTCTATGTACTTCACTGCGCTATCTACCGGCAAAAGAACACTCTGCACAACTCCGCTCTGAGATGCAACTTGGGCTATTACCTCACCCATCCCTCCACCGGAAGGGGCAAACGAAACAGGGGTTGGGGACACAACTACCGTGATGAACTTTGCTTTTAAAGCTCCCTCGTTCTTTATGTGGACTTTGACAGTAATTTCATCGCCCGGTCTGACCTTCTCTGGAGTTTCAGCCCATGCCGTAAGGTATGCCGGTATCATTGAGGCTTTCCATTCAGAAGGGCCGCTTATGCTTATTCTTGCACCATTTGGATAAATCTGAAGGGCTGTAATAGATACCTTTTCCCCATCAACCTCAACTTCTATGACCCTAGTTCCCACCACCTGTGAAGTTGTATAATCTGTCCAGATTCACGGCCAGAATCGCCCCTAAAATCCTGACAGCTAACCCCCTCAAACTAACACTCCTGCTCGGCCTCAGAAGAAACTCAGAAAACTTCGAAAACAAAGTCTCAATCCTCCTGCGAAAGTCAGACAAGTACTTGTAAAACTTCTTCTCCTCCAGATTACTAATCTGATTCCCCCGCTTTACTGGCGTGTAAACAACGCCAAACCTCAAAAACTCCTCCTCGAGTTCCCTGTTAACATACCCCTTATCCAAAAACAGAAAACAGCCGGAAAACTCCTCAACAATCACCCAGAACTTTTCCCTGACAACACTCACATCATGCTTATTCGCCGGATCAACAGACAGTAAAGCCAGCAAATTTCCATCAGAGTAACAGGTCA
>NZ_WHIZ01000042.1:0-18010 GCF_009372125.1 Thermococcus sp. 101 C5 | reverse complement strand
GTAATGTGTTATGGTCTGAAAATCCTCCTCAGAGTCAAATACTGTTTAAATAACAGGGGGTGAAACTAAACACGCCCTGGATATTTGTGTGTCCCATGCTTATGATATTGTAAAATTTCTAAGGGATTGATAAACCTTTATAATAATCCCATAACAAAAGAGTTTTATTGTGAAAGAGATAGTATTCTAAAAGGTGAGTCAATGCTAGACCCATTTGGGAGACGAGCCCAAGAATTATTGAATGAATTTGAGAGCATCAATGAGCTACTTGAGATTATTCCCACCTATTTGGACATAGAGCTGGCTCTGGAAAGAGTTCGGTGGGCAAATACCAATAAAATCCCCGATTATTTGCTAAATTTGGATGATTGGAGAGATTTGATAAGCTTTTATGCTCTTTTAGGAGCTTTGGCATTTTCTCCCTATGGAGTGGAGATGGAGCTAGTTAAGGAGGCAAACTTGAAGATATATCTAACAAAGATAGAGTCGTCAGAAAACTTTGATGAGCTTGCTTTACCCTTGGAAAAGACATCTGAAAATGAGATTCCAAAGAGAGACAGAACAATAATTGAGAAAACCCTCCATGAAGAGTTGCCCCCTGAAGAAAAAGATAAAATAAGCCTTAAGTACAAAATGCCTCTAAAAGAATTCATTTCCTTAAATGACGACTCTCTTAAGAATTTTTATATAAAAAACGGGTATGTATACCTAAATAGAGTACAAGTGGTTGAGCTGTGGAAGAAGAGTTTCGAGAAAAACCTCGAAAAGGCAGTCAACATTCTTTATGATATCAGAGAAGAACTGCCTCACTACTACGTGGAACTTTATTCCCGGCTAAGCGAGCTTGCTCAAGAGTACTTTAAAGAGAGAGTTGAGAAATTCAGCACTACTGCTCAGCCTTTGCGTTTTGATATATTCCCCCCTTGTATTAAAATCGCAATGGGTGGAGTCCCGAGTGGATTGCGGAACTACGCTATAACTGTATTGCTGACTTCTTTCTTGAGCTATGCTAGGATATGCCCTAACCCCCCTAAAAGAGACGTTAGAGTGAAAGACTGTGTCAAAGATCTAAGGGTAATAAAAGAAGAAATTCTACCCTTGATAATTCAGGCTGGCAATAGATGCAAGCCTCCTCTTTTTCACGATCAGCCTAACGAGATCAAGAACATATGGTATCATCTAGGTTTTGGCTACACGCTGGAACCGACTTTAGAAGACAGTGGAAATTCAACATGGTATTTTCCCCCTAATTGTGAAAAAATACGTTCCAGTGCGCCCCAGCTCTGCAAGCCAGACAAAGACTGCAAGTACATCAGGAATCCACTGACATACTATTTGAGAAAGCTGTATCTGAGTAAGAAAAAGAACGAAGGTGAAGAGAATGAGCAGCCTCTTTAGGGAAGTCAGCAAGGAGGAGAGAACAAAATATTATTCAAAAGAGTGGAATCCAAAGAAAATTCCAAAGTTTATTTTGGACACCTTAGAGAATAGGGAGTTCGGATTCGACCATACTGGAGAAGGTCCCAATGACAGAAAAAATGCATTTCATGATATTAAAGATTTAGAAGACTATGTAAAAATTACAGCCCCCTATTCAATCTATTCCAGCGTAGCTTTATACAGTGATCCGAAAAATATGGATGGCTGGCTTGGAGCGGAGTTAGTTTTTGACATAGATGCAAAAGACCTCCCCCTAAAGAGGTGCAACCATGAAGCAGGAACTGTGTGTCCAGTATGTCTTGAAGATGCCAAGGAATTAGCCAGGGATACTCTCATTATTCTGAGGGAGGATTTTGGAGTTGAAAACATTCATGTTGTTTATTCTGGCAGGGGCTACCATATCAGGGTTTTAGATGATTGGGCTCTCGAACTGGACTCAAAAGCCAGGGAAAGAATTTTGAGCTATATATCCAGTGCCGAAGAAATAACTTTCGAAGATATCCAAGAAAGAAAAATACTGCTGTCATCTGGCTATTACCGGGTCTTTAGATTGAGGTTTGGTTATTTTATTAAGAGAATTTCTGAACATCACCTGAGAAACATTGGTTTAAATAAGACGCAAATAAACCCAATAATGGAGAATAGAGATAATATATACGAAAATTTTGTAAAAAAAGCCCTATTGACCGCGTTTCCTCAGGGAGTTGGATACAAGACACTTTTAAGATTGTTCAGCTTATCCACAACATTTTCAAAAGCATATTTTGACGGAAGGGTAACTGTTGACGTAAAGAGGATTCTCCGTCTGCCTTCTTCTCTCCACTCAAAGGTAGGTCTTATTGCCACATATATAGGAAACAGCGAGCGAGAACTAGAATCCTTCAACCCATTTAAAGATGCTGTCCCCAAATTTAGAGAAAAAGAGGTTAGAGAAGCATACGAGCTGTGGAAGGAAAGCACGGAGGGTAACTCATGATCAACGGACGCACTAAAATAATAATCTCTATGGCTATATGGGGGAGTGTAGGAATTTTTGCTAGGTACTCAAATTTAAGCGGCTTAAAATTAGCCTTTTATAGAGTGCTTTTAGGCAGCCTAATCTTTCTGTTCTTCTACACCCTTAACGACTATAGATGGATCAAAAAAGCGTTCTCAGGGATAAAGCCAAAATTGCACTTGGTATTTCTGCTCGGAGCTGTGCTTGGATTAAACTGGGTATTTTTCTTTTCCGCAGTTTTATACACAGACATAGCGAAGGCTACGCTTATTTACTACCTGGCCCCGGTAATAGTTGTTATACTCTCCGCGGCATTTCTCAAAGAGAAAATAACGACAAAAAGGATAGCCTTTATTTTCATGGCTCTTGTGGGAGCGTTTATAATAGGTACCCAGAGTGAAATTTCTCTTAAAAGTAAAGATTTTTTGGGGATAATTTTCGCATCTCTGGGAGCTCTGTTCTATGCTAGCGTAACTGTCTTGGGCAGATACCTAAGGGATATTGAAAGCTCATATCTCACTTTCTTCCAGCTCTTTTTTGCTGTGCTTGTTCTCTTCCCATTAGTGGTAGCTTTAGAAGGAATAAGTGCCTCCACGTATTCCCTATCTGTTGTTGGAATTATTGCAATAGTCCACACTGCGTTTGCTCTGCTGATTTATATGGACGGCCTAAAGGAAGTAGAAGCAAACGAAGCAGCTCTTTTAAGTTACATCGACCCTCTTAGTGCGGTTATATACGCAATGCTAATCTTCGGAGAGGTGCCCACAGTAAGAACAATAATAGGTGGAGCCTTAATCTTATTGGCCTCTCTCTTGGATCTAAAGATGAGGTGAGGGGGCTATAGCCCGCCTTCTGTATTAAAGGGACATTCGACTAAGCGGCCTACCACGGGGCTCACACCGGGAACTCATCGCCCCTCTCTCGGCCTTGCACCCCGCGGGACGGCCGTTTCACCGCTCCCCCTCAAATCGTCTGCGGGTTAGCTCGGGAGCTCTCGCGAGCTCCCTTCACCGCTTTCATTCTCATCTTTGAGAGGACGTGTCGTTTCTGCGCCGTTGCCCTCCCTCTCGGGAGGTGCCTTACGGCACCGCGGCCCCGGTGCGGTGGGCGGAACTTCCTCGGGTCAAAGACCCGACAGTCCCAGCCCCCTCACCTTGTTAAGATTTAAAGAAAAGAGATTATAAAGATTTGGCTATTTTTTGGGTAGTTCATTATATTCTCTAATTTCAGGCTTTTTGGGCTTTTTGAATTTGCCCAATGGAGACCTTCTTCTTGGTCTGGGCCTTTCTCTTTTTCTTGAGCTTTTAGGTTTTGAGTAGTAACCAAACAAGAGCAAGAAAAACAGCACAAGCAGCACTATTACAACAACATAGTATTTTAGTGGAGTCCCCTCAGGAGAAGCCGGGCTGGTGGAAAGGGGTGTTGATGAGGAAGAGCTCTGGGTTGAAGAGGTGATTGTAGAACTTGGAAGTTCCAGCTTTAGGGTTCCCTGGACTTTCTGTTCTTTCCCATTACTCTCTAGAGAAATTTCATAACCTATTTCTCCTAGTGGCAGCTCTGTGATGAACTCCACCTCATTGTTCCCTGGAGATAGGGTAATATCTTTAGAGCTTTTTAGTATCGTACCGTTAATGCCAAAGAAGCTGTAGGATAATGTTCCCTTTATCTCGCGAGGGTTCCTATTGCTAATTTTTACCAAAAACTTTACTTGCCCTTTATTTGGAGCTAGTGAGAGCTTCTGATAAGAAACATTTTCAATCCTTGGATATGCCAAGACCTCGTAACTGGATGAGCCCTGATCGAGTTCTATGTGTCCAAAAGATATTTTACCTATTATTTTCCTGCTGCCCGGCGGTAAAGGCGGTATTTGTATTTTCGCAATATTGCTCCCTTTAGTAAGGATAATCTCCTCGGTTTGGTTGTATATGCGCTCGTTGTTGGCCCCATATACTTCAAGGGTAAGATTCACCGGGATAATCCTCTCAGACAATATTGTAAAATAAGCAGTGTTAGATTCGTCTTCCATTATCTGAGTTCTCTCTAGAGATATATCAACTAAATCAACTCCAAAGTACACATAAAAATTCTTTGAGAACAAATACGTCCCCTTTGGATATGTAAGGACATATACTAACTTGTATTCTCCAGAAGGGAGTTCATATGGGATTGAAATGCCCACTTGAACTAAGTTCTCCCCCGGTGTGAGAGTTACTGCTATATCTTTCTTAAGATAGTGTTTTCCGTTTTGCTCTAGATACAAACTTCCGCTCACATATACTGGGGAATTTTTGAGATTATAAATCGTTGAGTGTACTTCTAATGTCTCTCCGTTGAATACGTGAAAAGTTGAAATTCCCCGTTCTTTTATTTGCACAGTGGTTTCTTTAACTACCAGCGGAATATCTGTAATCTCAAGTGAAATGGGGACCGTAATAATGTCTGTTTCTCCCGATCCCAAAAACCCCCAAAAGACTATGAACAGAGTATACCTACCCACCTCTACGCTTTCATTAACATAGATTTTGTATCGTAAAGTTCTTGTTTCATTAGGTTTCCAATATGTATATATAACTCCAGGAGATATAAGTTCCCCCGTGGGTTTATAGAGCTCCAGGCTGATACCAGAAACCTCCCTATTGTTTTCATCAACTACGTAATATCTCCGGTAGCTTACCACTTGAAATTCCTTGTCTCCGTTGTTCATAATGGTGAGAATGCCTTCTTTATAGTCCCCTGACACTATAGTGACTCTATCTTCCCTTGTCGAGAGAAACAGATACTGAGAAGACACCAAGGAAGATAGCATCAATAATATTAGGGTAATAGTTGAGATAATCCTCTTCATAACCATTCCCCCAAATAATTTGTAGTCAGACAAATATAAAGTTTCACATTATAACCAATAAAACGCCCAAAAGTGTGAATACTATAAAAAACAACAAACTTATTCTGTATAACGCTAATTTTGAAAACTGGTTTCTAACTAATGCTGCTATTATAATGAGTAAAACACCGTAAAACGTAGCAAATATCCCAAGTGCTTTCTTCACGTCAACGTGTAAAATGAGAAGAATACCCAATACCGCTCCCGCAAAGACTGTTATATGGGGGATTGTGAACATGTAATAATGGAGCAGAATTTTGTTTTCATCCATATTACTCACCAAACCTACTCCAACATGTCTATTATAAAGGCATAGGTCGTTGTTGTAGGCAATTTTTTCCGAATTTCCGGAATGAGATAACGGGGGAGTATCACTTCACTTTTTTCTTCTAACATATCGTAGGTTCCGAGTATCTTTTCAATAACCTTGACCGCAGCTTTTCCCCTGACCCTGAAGTAGCCATACCATGTTGGAGTAATTTCGAGTATTATAGGCAGAGAAAGAGACCCATATTCATCACTATCGAGTAAAGTGCTGATGTACTTCAACTCGTCTTTCTTGAAAAAATGGAACTGGCCGTCCCTAAGCTGTACTTTAGGCTCGTCCTCCTCAAGGAGAACCTTAAGGCTCTTTCTACTTTTTGGTAAGTGGAAATTTAGACGAGAGAGTTCTTTCTGGAGTAGTTCGTCTTCCGTAGGCATGTATTATTTCTTTGTGGAAGAGAATAAAAACTTTCCTTTCGAGCATCATAGACAAGAGGGAATCAAATTTTCATCCAACGAAACAGTTTTTAGACACGTGTGTGATATAATCCAACCTAATTGCCATTTTGCCAATAGTTCAGTAGAAAGGCTTATATTATGAATATTGTATTAAACTGCATGTTTAATAATGAAAATATTATCAAAATAGGTGGGATAAAAATGAACGAAATTAAATCCTTCATCAGATATGATTCAAACAAGCCCAAGTTTCTACAACTAATTTTTGTTGACATAAATGGTACCCCAAAAGGAATGGAGGTTCCGATTGAACGGTATGAAGAGGCCGTTACTGAGGGAATATCCTTTGATGGGGCTTCAATTCCAGGATTTCAGGGACTAGAGGACAGTGACCTCCTTTTCAAAGCAGATCCTACCACTTACGTTGAAGTCCCGTGGGAAGGAATTGCAAAGGTATTCGGATATATCTACAAAGATGGAAAGCCCTACTATGCTGATCCAAGAAGGATACTTGGTTCAGTCGTAGAAGAACTGGAAAAGATGGGGATAACAGCCTATATAGGAGTTGAGCCGGAGTTTTATCTCTTTGAGAAGAACGGGTCGTGGGAGCTCAAGCTTCCTGATGGTGGAGGCTATTTTGATCTTATTAATCTGGACAAAGCTAGGGAAATTAAGAGGACTATAGCTTACTACATGCCAACATTTAAGTTAATTCCGGAGGTTCTACACCATGAAGTCGGTCCGGGACAGCATGAAATAAATTTCCGCTTTGCAGATGCCTTAACAACTGCCGATAACATAGTCAGGTTCAAGTACTTAGTTAAAGCAGTTGCAGAAAGTTACGGCCTTTATGCCACATTTATGCCAAAACCTCTTTTCGGAAAGCCCGGCAATGGAATGCATATGCACATAAGCCTCTGGCAAGATGGAAGGAATATCTTTAAGGGGGAGGAAGGACTAAGTGATGAGGCCCTCCACTTCATTGGGGGTATTTTAAAGCATGCAAGAGCTTTAGCAGCAATAACCAATCCCACTGTTAACTCATACAAACGTTTAGTGCCAGGATACGAGGCTCCAGTATATATCTCGTGGGGATACAAAAACCGGAGCACGTTGATAAGGGTTCCCGCATATGCAGGAAATGGCGCAAGAATAGAGTACCGCTGTCCTGATCCAAGTGCAAATCCATATCTTGCATTTGCAGCTGTCTTAATGGCAGGTATTGATGGGATAAAACACAAAACCGAGCCGTTTGCTTACGTTGAAGAGAACGTATATGAGCTGGGAGAAAAAGAGAGGGACGCTTTGGGGATAGAGGTTTTACCAAAGACTTTAGAAGAAGCCCTCGAAGAGCTGAAGAGAGACAGAGTAGTTAAGGATACTCTTGGAGAAGCTTATCGCAACTTCATTGAACACAAAACAGAAGAATGGGAAGAGTATCAGAGATACCTAGAGAAAAACAAAATTGAAAGAAAAACAATAAAGGTTACAGAATGGGAGCTTGAGCGCTACTTCTATATCTGATTTTTCTCGTTTTTCTCCTCTATGTGTAAGATGAGAGATCCCAAAATTATTAGTGTAGCTCCAATTATTTGTTTGGTCGTTAGGACTTCATGGAACAGGAAATATGCGAGAAGTAAGGCAACTACAGGTTCCACTGTAGCAATTATCGATGCTCTGCTGACTTCTATTTCTTTAAGTGCGGTGTTGTATAAAATATATGCTAAGAATGTTGGGAAGAACGCCAGTCCAAAAAGGTAGGGTAAAGAAGACAGAGGGATTTTAAAATTTGAAAACGGCGCTAGGAAAAGAGCTCCAAAGCCTATTGTGTAAAGAAGAGCCTCTTCAGGTTTTTCATTTCTTACAGCAAGTTTTGCTAGGATTCCATAGAGGGCATATGTAAGTCCCGATAAAAGTCCCAGTACTACGGCCACCCTGCTCACATTTTCCCCATTGGGATTAACAACTAGAAGGACCCCCATTATTGCCATTAGAAGTGCTGCGAGCTTTAGGGGAGTGATTCTTTCACCAAAGATGAAATATCCAAGTATCGTGGAATAAATTGGGGCAGAATACAGCAGAAGAACCGCCAAGGATACAGATGAGATTTTAACGGTGTAAAAGTACAGTATGTAAAACAGAAACACCGCAAAAAACCCATAAAACGCATAGAAAGGTAGCCTATGCTTTTTAACCTGAAGGCCTTGGGAGAGATTATACACAAAAAGAAGTCCAAACGCTATGATTGCCCTGTAGAATGTTATCGTAAAAGGATCCAATCCAAAGCCATAGAGCAGTTTAGCAAAAATACCAAGGGTTCCCCACATACTCGCGGCTAAAAAGACGAGTAGGTATCCCTTTTTCACTGCATATCACCGCTAAATTTCTGGTCCTATTGGAAGTCTCCTTTTGTGCTCACTTCTTTTGACAAGATTCTCAACATGTTTAACTTTCTCTATTGGCACGTTTAGTTCTTCAGCAATTTTGTTCTTTTCCATTTTTAAATCCACTAGCCTATAGAGGATTTCGTCGAGGAGCTGGTAGCTGATTCCAAGGTCATCTTCGTCGCTTTGTCCTTCCCATAAGCCGGCACTTGGTTTTTTATTTATTATCCTCTCAGGGACTCCCACCCTCTTGGCAATTTCCCAAACTTCCGTTTTGTAAAGGTTGATTAAGGGCGCATAGTCACTAGCTGCGTCTCCCCATTTTGTGAAATACCCCGTCAAGAATTCGCTTTTATTGGAGGTTCCCAAAACAAGATAATTTTTTGAGTTCGCATAAGCATACAAAATTACCATCCTGGTTCTTGACATCAGATTCCCTTTGGAAACTCTGTCAAGCTCAAATCCAATGCTCTTTTCAAACTGATCCACTATTTCTTTTATGTTGATGAGCTTGTGCTCGATTCCAAGTTCTTTACATACCAACAAAGCATCATCAACGTCCTGATTTATGTAGTAGGGCAGAATAAGGCCAAGCACCCTTTCTTTTCCAAGTGCCTTTGTGGCAAGATAAGCCACGGTTGCGCTGTCTACACCGCCGCTGATTCCTAAAACCACTCCCTTGACTTTGGATTCCTCAACTTTTTCCTGGATAAAAGAAATCAACATGTTTATGACTTTTTCGTAGTCTAAGAACCTCATTTTTCCTTCCTCCGTTTTTGTTGTAGTTTGTTTTCTTTTAAAGATTCTAGAAAACTGAAATACCCCCTAATTGCTAAGACACTTCCCACTATCATTATGAAAAGGGCGGGAAAGCTTAGATAGGCATAGGGGTAATCGACCCATTTTACAGTATAAGAGTACGTGACCTCCCCACTTTCGACAAAGATCAACACTCTTGAAGTAGAGTCAAGAGTGAGCAGTTTGCTATTCCCTGTCAAAGTATAACTTGCCCCGTTACCATCTGCAATTATCCTGACCAATGCATTATCAGAAGACATCTCAAGAGTTCTATTAACAACATCGATAAAGTCTTCCATTTCTCCCCCCAGAGTGTAGTTACCGGGTTTCCACGTCCCAGTCCAAGTTTCTTCTCTGAGAACATTATACGATGCCCCCAAAGACATTACAAGCGCTATAAAAAGCAATATGAATCCCACTTTGATTGGAGGATAAGTAAGACCATCTCGAAGTTTAGTCATTAAGATCACCCTCAAACTAAGAAAGAAAAGTGGAAATATAAAGATTAATACTTTCCAGCTAAGTGACACTCAACCCAGTGGTTGTGCTCGTATTCTATCAGTTGTGGATGTTTGGTATCACAGAGTCCTTTCTCCATGTAAAGACATCTTGGGTGGAATCTGCAGCCCGGAGGAATGTTTGCAGCGTTTGGAACTTCACCCTTAATTGGAATCTCTTTGATTATGTTTCTTCTCTCTGGAATTGGCTCTGGTACCGCTGCAAGTAGGGCTCTTGTGTAGGGGTGTATTGGGTTGTCAATTACTACTTTTGCAGGCCCCATTTCGACGATTCTTCCCAAGTACATAACGGCGATATGGTCAGCGAAGTATCTGGCTGTTGAGAGGTCGTGGGTGATGTAGAGGTATGTAGCACCCATCTTTTCTTTGAGCTCTTTCATTAATTCAAGAACCTCTGCTCTAATTGAAACATCAAGCATTGAAACCGGCTCATCAGCCACTATAAACGTTGGATTAAGGATTAAAGCTCTTGCGATAGCTACTCTCTGTCTCTGACCTCCCGAGAGCATGTGTGGGTGTCTTCCCACATAGTCTTCGGGTGGAACGATTTTGACCATTTCAAGCGCCTTGTAGATGAGCTCTTCTCTCTCTGCTCTTGTTTCACCGATTCCGTGAATAAGGAGTGGTTCTTCCAATACATCGTATATTCTGAACCTCGGGTTCATTGAAGAAAATGGATCCTGGAAGACCATCTGGACTTTTCTTCTGTACGCTTTAATCTCTTCTTGAGTTTTAAGTTCTGTTACATCCTGTCCCTCAAGATAAATCTTTCCATCTGTGGGTTCTAACAGCTTCATTACTAGTTTTCCAGTGGTCGTTTTTCCACATCCGCTCTCTCCTACTAATGCAAAGACTTCCTGTTTGTAAACTTCAAAGCTAACGCCATCTACTGCCCTAACGAACTTGGGAGGCTCGCCTTTGAGTCCTGCTAGGAATCCTCTCCTAACAGGGAAGTATTTCTTGAGGTTCTCAACTTTTAACACAGGTTCCGCCATTTTTCATCCCTCACAACAACCAGCATGCAGCATAGTGATCTTTATCAACTTTCTTCATTTCTGGGATTTGCTCTTTACATTGTTGCGTTGCGTATGGACATCTTGGGTGGAAGCGACATCCATCTGGTGGGTGTATGAGGTTGGGTGGTTGTCCGGGTATAAATTCGAGCTTTTCAACATCCTCATGCAATCTTGGGATTGCTGCTAGGAGTTTTTGGGTATACGGATGAGCTGGTTCATAGTATATCTTTTCGCTGTCTCCAATTTCCACTATTTTTCCTGCATACATTATTGCCACTCTATCGCTTATCTCCGCAAGAATGCTCAGATCGTGGGTAATGAATATCATTGATAGGCCGAGTTCTTTTTTCAGCTTCTTCATAAGGTTTATGATCTGAGCTTGAACCACTACGTCCAAAGCTGTTGTGGGCTCGTCTGCAATTACTACCTCCGGCTCAAGGAGCAATGCAGAAGCTATGACAACTCTCTGCTTCATTCCACCACTGAGCTCGTGTGGATACCTATAAACTATTTCCGGAGCAAGTCCAACTAGCTCTAAGTATTTCATAGCTCTATCTAAGGCTTCTTCCTTTGACATGCCTTTGTGATATATTAGTGGTTCTATCATCTGGTATCCGATGGTATAAACTGGGTTTAGAGCGTTCATAGCACCTTGGAATATCATTGAGATTTTCTGCCACCTAATTTCTTTCCTGAGGACATCTTCGGGTAATCCAACTATCTCTCTGCCGTCAATCTTGATGCTTCCTCCAACGATTTTTCCTGGTGGAGTGGGCATTCCCATTAAAGTGAAACCAAGCGATGATTTTCCACATCCACTCTCACCTGCAAGTCCTAGAACCTCTCCTTTCTTGAGGTCAAAGCTTATGTCATCGACTGCTCTCACCATACCCCTGTTAGTGAAGTAATACATCTTAAGGTTGCGAACTTCAAGGACATTTGTCATTTTTACCACCACCTCATAGCCTCTTCAGTCTTGGGTTAAGCACTCTGTCAAGGGCAGTACCGATAAGTACGAAAGTCAATCCAACTAGAGCTATTGCAAGTCCAGGTGGAATAACCCACCACCAGTACCCATTCACCGCAGTACCTGCAACTTGTGCGTCGTGGAGTATTTGTCCCCATGTAACTGCAGTTGGATCACCCAGACCAAGGTAGCTAAGAGATGCCTCCGAAAGGACTGCACTTGGGACACTGAGTGCCATCTGGGCGAATGCATATGGAAGAAGTTGCGGCACCATGTGCTTGAAGATTATTCTTCCAGTTCCAGCACCAAGTGCCTTCGCGGCCTCAACGTACGTCTGCTCTTTAATCTGGAGTGCCATACTTCTAGCAACTCTCGCTATTCCTACCCATCCAAAGAGTACAAGCAGTACTACTATCTGCCAAAGCTTTATGTGGCCTCCAAAGTAAGCACCCATAAGTATAAGTATCGGAAGGCTTGGAATTGACGCCATGAATTCTTGGAACCTCATCATAAGTTCGTCACTCCATCCTCCAAGGTATGCACTTGTAACACCATAAAATATTCCCACTATGACACTAAACACTGCCACTGATATACCGATCACAAGAGACACTCTCGAACCCCAGATAATACCCGCAAGTAAATCTCTGCCCTTAAAATCTGTTCCAAGCTTACCGTAGGTTCTTCCTGTGAAAATAATTTTGGCATTCTCAAAGGACACACTGCTTCCTTCCGGAACATTTACGAGGATTGTGAATGTGTATGTGCCGGTAAGTGGCGTAGGTGCCTCAAGGATATTCTCATTGAGTTCTCCGAAGATAACTTTAGTCGCGTCCATGAGAGTTTTATACTGGAATTCTTGAATGGGATCAACATAAATGCCCTCTGACTTAATCCACTTGATCAAGTTGTCTCTAACTTGAGGATGAGACCCTAGCTGGAGGACAAGACTACCGGAAAACTTGTAGTTTTCCAGCAGTGTTATCTTACGGCCATCTGGCCTCTCCACCATAACACTAATGGAAAGCTTACCTCCAGAGGCATCCCCGGCAAGATCCTTTATTACAATATCCTGTGGGGGAATATCATACTCGTTGTTGTAGGATACCTTTATGAGATACCCTGAATCTGTCTTGGTGATTAAGTTTTGGAGTTCATCGCCCGTTATTGCTAAGTGGGTAGCCATTTTTTGACTTGATAAGGCATTAATCCAAGTAGGAGGCACATTTTTGGGATTGTCTAACCAAAAACCCTGCCACTTCTCAGGAATGTCGGGGGAGGTTAATATCGGGGCTGCAGCGGCAGTAAATACAAACAGGAAGAGCAACACTATACCAAGTAGACCAGATTTTTGTCTTCTGAAATCATACCAGAACTCCGAAAGTGAGTCTTTAACATCAACCCATCTCATTACTTCTCACCTCACACGTTTTGTGAAGCACCGACTTTGACTCTTGGATCAAGGAATCCATAAGTCAAATCTGCAAGAATTACTCCGCTAAGGTAAAGTAGCACGTTTACGAAAGTTAGACCCATAATAAGATTTGTCTCGTTGGTCTCGATAGCAATCCAATAAACCCTACCCATTCCTGGCCAGGTAAAGACGCTCTCTGTAATTATAGCACCTCCAAGAGAACCAAGTAGACTGAAGATAATCATGGTTACAACTGGTGGTGCAGCGGCTCTAAGAGCGTGACCATATATTACCTTTCTTTCAGGCACACCCTTTGCCCTTGCAGCCATTATAAAGTCTTCCTGCATTGTACCTATCATAATGTTTCTAATAACCCATGCCCAAGCTCCAAAGGAAACTATAACAATTGTAGCTACGGGAAGGGTCATACGCTTGAGAAGATCAACTATATGAGCCCAACCCGTAAGGTTAGGGTCTGGAATTGCCCTAGATGGGAACCAGCCTAACTTAAATGAGAATATGAGTAGCATTATCATTCCAAACCACCACATTGGAATACTGCTCATAATTAATGCTAAGACTGAAAGTGCCCTGTCAAAGAAGCTGCCAACCATCTGGGCTGCTTTCACGCCAAGGAGTATTCCAAGGGTTATAATGATTATCTGTGCTGTAGTAAAAAGCTGGATTGTACGGGGAATAGCTACCTTGAGAATTGCCATAACGTCCTTTTCAGATCCAAAAACTGGGTTTTTAGTTTTTCCAAAGTTAAGGGTTATAGTGTTTTTGAAGTAGTACTGAACTCTCCACCAGTATGGTTTATCGAGGTGATACTGACTTCTGTAGTGCGCAATTCTTTCCGCTCTCCAGGCATCTGGATCATCAGGAATTCTCCCCCGTTGTTGGAGGCTTTGGAATTCAGCATTCACTTGTTGAACTATTGTGTTCTCCAAGTCTTTTTCAGCGACCTTAACGAAAAGGGCCGACATCACAAGTGTAACTATGGCTAAAACTACAAGAGCGTTTAGTATCCTAATGACCAAATATCTACCAAACCCCATCCAGTTCCCTCCTATACTTTTGTTGTACTATGGGACTCATTTTTGATCATCATCTTTTTCTGTTCTGTAAAACTTTCTTTAAATACTTTTTGGATCAACAACTATCATCATTATCATATCCAAATAACATCAATGGATACATCTGACCATTTCACTAAGAATTTGCCTAAACAAAGCAAACGTGAGTACACAACTTGTTTTATCGCGAGACTATCAGAAGAGTACCACATAGACAACGTTACAAAAAGATAAAATTTTAAAGAAAAAAGAGGAAAACCTCACTTCTTCTTTCTGAGAAGGAGCGGGATAACTGCAAGGGCTACGATTGCCGCTGGACCACAAATTCCTCCAGTTTCTTCTGTTGGGCTTGATGAGGAAGTCTGGGTTTGTGAAGTTGTTGGGCTTGATGTTGTGGTGGTTGTTGTAGTTGTTGTAGTTGTTGGCGGGCTTGCTAGCTTAGCACTTCTGAGAGACCACGAGGCCGCAAGACCTGCGACTGGGTCAACGACCTCAATTTTGACCCTCTTGTTCACAGCGTAGAACTCCCAGTTCTCGTAGAGGAAGACTCTATAGCTTTCGTAAATACCGATGGCAGTGCCAAGTCTGTTGAAGTCCCAGTACTTGTCCTCGCTGTCCATCTTTACGCCCTTGTTCTCACCCGCGTATATAACAACAGCAAAGTCGTCGGCAGTCCAGTCAAGGAGCGGCTGAATCTTGTCAACTGTGTTGTAGTAGTCAAGACCGAGTTTGCTGAGACCAGCGGCAATGTCACCGTCACCAAGGTACTTAAGAACTTCTTCAAGTGTTGCCCTTTGCGTGTTCTCTGGAGTCCACTTCCAGCCTACAAGGCCCGGAGCATACCAGATGCTTGAATAGTACTGGATTATTCTGCTTATTGAGAACTTCACATTGGTTGAGGAGACCCAACCCTCAGTGTAGAAGTTCCACTGGTAGGAGCTTGGGTCGCTGACGTAGACCATTCCTGAGGCAGTTCTTCTATCTACAATATTTGCCTCTGCTTCAATACCAGCCTTTGGCAAGATCTCGTTCGCGACATAAAGGGCAATATCTTTTCTTTCATCCTCAGTACGGCCGAGACCAACGATCTTTACAGGCTCTCCCTCGAAGTACCACTTACCGTCAACTTTTTCGAGTTTGTATCCCATCTCAGCAAGCTCCTGTGCAGCCTCTTGCATTCCCTCCTCAATTAATTTAAGTGCAAATGCTTCGTCGGGCTGTTCAGAGAGGTCGTAAGCTTCAACGACTGGTTTGACGTACTCGTAACCAGTCTCGCTGGATACCCATGGGGTGTACATTGCACCGGCACTACCCTGGAAGATGTTCTGGGCAACGTGTGCTCTGCTTATAAGGTACTGGAGGGCAAACCTAACCTTCCTAACTGCAAATGGATTGAAGTACTTCTTGTCACCAACAGTAATCACGTATGGGTTATCTGGGTCGTGGACTGGGTTGAAAACAAGGTCACCGAATGCAGAGGTACTCTTATAGAGATCAATACTCTTCCTCTGGTCTTCACTAAGGCCGGCAAACCTGTAGGCGGGGAACGGATACCACAGGATATCATAAGTGCCCTTGGCGACTTCCAAGATTGCAGTATCAGCGTTCTGGAGACCATAAATCTCAATGGTTTCGAAATATGGCTCAACCCTGTACTGGTCTTCCGCAAATGCTGGGACAGTCCACTTGTCGAACTTCTCAAGCTTCAGATAAAGGTTCTCCGGCTGGTATTCAGCTATATAGTATGGACCCTGGCCAATGACGGCATGACCATATTCGTCAATAAAGCTGGCTATTGCATCATAAACACTCTTGGCGGCATTTTCATCCTCAATATACTCCTTGAGGAACTCTGGAATTGGCTTGGTGTTCTTGAGCTCGAGAAGCTTCTCTTTTATGGCTTGAGCGTGGTTGGGGTTGATCTGGTCAAGCTGTTCTACAGTTTCAGTTGATTCACTCCAGGAGTACTTCTCGTTGTGAGCGACGAGCTCGCTCATCGCATACCAGAGCTGCCAGGGAGTTCCAGTGAACGGAACAACGTAGGCTGCAGTCATTATTTCGCTGGCGGGGAAGAAGTAGTTGTGGTATACCTCAAAGACCATTCTATCATCAGTCTGTTCAACGAACTTAATACCCATTATGGTGTTCATGAAATCGGCAGCCCAGTCGGCTTCACTTGGGTCGTAGTATGGATCGTCATCACCATCCTGGTTAATCCACTCCCACTCCCAGGCGAGGCTGTACATGACGTCTGCTGCGCTAACCTTGTGGCCAGTGTGGAAGTACGGCCTGTCACACTCAATCTTAGCGTATGTGACCGCAGTTTCACCGGCATGAGCAGCTTCCCAAGTGTCCGTTGTTGAGTTGAATATAACTGCATCGTCCGGTACGGTCACGTCCTTCTTGTATTCAACTACCCTACAGTGATATGGCACAGGGACTCCTTCAACACCGTAGGGGAAGCCACTGTCAAAGACGAGGTCTGCAATTCTCCTTGAATAAGTGTCACTGTAACCGTTGGAGCTTGGGTTCCAGACACCCATGAAGAGGGCACCAGCTGAAGAGTATATAACAGTCTTCAGGACTTTGTCGTCCTCTGCTGCAGCAACTGGCCTAGCTACTGGGCTTGCTATCAAACTTAACAACAACAAAATTGCAAAAAACATTTTCAATGTTTTCTTCATTCACTTCGGCCTCCTTACATTTTTCCTTCAATACTGCATGCCTTAGTGTATAATGGCATAAGAATATACATCAAAAGACCTATTTAAGAGTTACGCTTCTGTAAAACTAGGCGTAGTTATACCGGGCCAAAACAAGACCTAAAGGAAAACTAAGTACTTAATGCACGTTAAAATTGCTTTGTGACGCATATAACCTCATGAAACTTGAAAACAGAGTCACATTCCAATATAACTGGCATGACAGCTTTTAAAATAGCGCAGAAATCGGGGAAAAGCGTTTGAACACTTTTTAAATATTTTAACTACCCGGCTTTTCAGGATTTAACTTGATTATCCAAAGGCTTGCCAATTCTCGACATAAAGCTTGAACATTTGACAAAAAATAAACCGAAAATCCAATTTTACCTGTAGGCAAGGTTAAGACGGTGATACTCATGAGGGGGGAGTGGGAAACCAATCGATAAAGAAAAAGAAATGGGCTATTCTGAAATCGAAATTTTAGGTGAAATTTTGAGGGAAGGACTATACTGGGCTTATATGGGTCGATCCTTCGAAGTGCTACCGTTTTTGAGGGGCAAGCTTTTGAGCAAAATAAAGAACTCCAATGGGGACTATAAAGACAAAGAGATAGAAATGGGGAGATTGCTAAAAGAACTTGAACTACTTTACAAGCAGATCAGCATGTCAGAAAAAGTGGACGAAAAGCAAATAAGAGAAGTGCTGTCTTATAAGGAAAAATTTGTGCAGTTTTTAGTTTTTGAGGAAGATTTATAAGTTCTCCCACTTTTATTTTTGTTAGGGATGATGAGGGAGATTTCGACAGAAAGATGAAGAGACTCGCATGGTCTGACCCGATACTGTTAGGATAACTGGGGCATCACCTCCTGAAGCCATTCAGTAACATCACCAGGCGGATCACCAAAACTAGAATGAATTCTGACAAAATTATACCAGAAGGCAAACAGAAAAACAAACCTATGAACCCTCCTCCAGTCTTTACCCCTGAAATTATTCCAGAAACGCTTCGTCCTCTCCTTCAACGTCCTAAACCAGCGCTCAACACTGTTCCTCGGCCCGAAAGTCACATGCAGATAACCCAACCTCAAACT
>NZ_WHIZ01000041.1:0-18020 GCF_009372125.1 Thermococcus sp. 101 C5 | reverse complement strand
TAATGTGTTATGGTCTGAAAATCCTCCTCAGAGTCAAATACTGTTTAAATAACAGGGGGTGAAACTAAACACGCCCCTGCCCAAAACAAACGTTATAAAGCCAGCAACTGTAAAGAGACCGAAAGTAGGCGTTAGGGCTTCTGCTATAAAGAATATCACCGCAAGGATTATCAGCAGCAAACCCGCACTCCTGTAGCCGAAGTACCCGAGGCCTATTATAGCCAGGACAATCATTATTGCTCCAGCCGTTTCTGGAACGTGCCACCCTGGACTCAGGAAGCCTAAAACAAGAGCCCATATGCCGAGTGTTAAGAGAACGTAGGCAACTGCTGGGTCGGTGATGTATGTTATCACCCTATCCTTTAAACTCGGTTCTAGATATCTAACTTCAGCCCCTTTAAGATCTAAAGTAACGTACTCGCCCCTTACGGGGACCTTGGTTTTCATACCATCTGCTTTTTCCAAGAGCTCATTTACATCGTTTGCAATAACCTCAATAACTCCATACTTTAGGGCTTCTTCGGGATCTATGGCCAAATCCTCCGTTATGAACTTTTCTGCTATTGTTTCATTTCTTCCACTGGCCTTTGCAAGGCTCTTTATGTAGGAGATGTAAAAGTTAACGACCTTTGGAGGAGCCTCTATAATGCTTCCATTTTGGGAATAGCCTAAAATAGGTCTGCACGCACCGATGCTTGTTCCGGGTGCCATGGCTATTAAATGTGAACCCAAGGCAATATATGTTCCAGCGGAGGCCGCCATAGCTCCAGGTGGATAAACGTAGGTTATAACGGGAACATCGGCAGATTTTATTCTCTCTATTATGTTTTGCATCGCGTCCGCTCTACCGCCGGGAGTGTCAAGAAGAATTATTATTGCCTTTGCATTTGCCTTCTCAGCCTCGCTTATGTACCTGTCGAACTGATCGTATGTGTAGGGAGTTATCTCACCTTTTATTTGAGCAACGTAAACGGTTTTTGCTTCAGCTAGCGCTGGGCCCAAGAATATGAGCAGAAGCAGAGAGATAAAAATGATTTTTCTCATAACCACCACCTTGTGTAGATATTGTTCTCCAACTTAATTAAGTTTTCTCAAGAAAAGTTAATAAGAATGGAACCCAAAAATCCTATGGGAGAGCATGAAGGAAGAGATAAAGAAGTTCAAGCTGTCTAAGGGGAATGAAAAAATCAAGGCCGCGTGGAGTTTAATTAGACAGGTGGCCAAATACTCCAATGCTGAGCCTTACTGGGATTTCTTAAGAGAAAACTTTGGAATAAGGGAGAAAGACGTTAAGGAAATCATGCGTTTTCTGGAAGAGGTAGGAGAACTTGAAATCCACCGCTCCTCAGATGGGAAGAGGCTCTATGTCTCAACGCTAAAAGATATAAAGGAAAACCCTGTTAAGCTGGACAGATGGTTAAAGTGATCGACCTCAAGAAGGTAGCCCACGAGATGATAAAAAACGGTACCTGGAAGTTCGAAAACGGAATATTCAAACAGGCATTAGATAATGGTATAGTGGGTTTTGACGGAGAGAACTTCTATTTTCCGGAGCATTTCTCAGAAAAAGAACGAAAAGGTGCCAAAAAGAAGCTTGAATTCGTTCTAGGCCTGGACACTGACCTCGAGAAGTTTTACTCAGAGATAGGAGACTCAAAATTTTCGTTCTTAATTGAGGAGTTTTATGGGTTAACTATCCCGAGGGCGCCGAGCAAATATCAAGCCCTCGTAGAGGTAATAGCCCAGCAGCAGGTGAGTTTTGAATTTGCCATGAGAACAATTAACAGCCTCGTGAAGCTCGCGGGGAAGAAGATCGAAGACCTCTACGTATTCCCAAAGCCCGAGGACATCTTAAACTTAAGTGACGAAGAGCTCAAAGAGACCAAGCTCGGCTATAGAGGGGCTTACATAAAATCTCTCACGGAAGAACACGTCAAGGGAAATTTGCGGTTAGACCTTGAGGAGCTAAGTGAGGAAGAAGCCATAAAATACCTCACGAAATTCAGGGGTATCGGGAAATGGAGTGCCGAGCTTTTCTTGGCCTATGGTCTCGGGAAAAACACGTATCCCGCTGGAGATTTGGGACTGAGAAGGGGAATAGCAAAGATATTTAACCTGAATCCCAAAGAGGTAAAGGAGAAAGACGTCAGGGAAATCATCGAGCCGTATGGAAAATGGAAGTCCCTGCTCGCGTTTTATATTCTCTGTTATGACAGAAAGACCGAGATGATGAAAAATGCCAGTAGAAATAAAGGTGGAAGGAAAAAAGTTTAAAGAGCTGAAAAAACTAGATCTCCTGGAGCTTATAGAAAAAAACCTTTCCAAAGTCGAGAAAACTCTGCAGGCTGAGAGGGAGGCGTTTCTCATCGAGAAAAAGGCGAGGCTTGAAGAAAAGCTGAGGGAAATCGAAGATGAGTTGGAAGACCTTAGGGCTTTTTATGAAAAGGCTTTGAGGGATAAAGAGCTGATGACAAGCGTTAGGGAAAAGCTGAGAAGGGAAAACGAAGAGCTTAAAAAAGAGCTGGAGGAGAGAAGGCGTGAAATTGATAATAAGGCCTAAAAAAGGCCTCGGAAAAATTGAAGTTGAGCTCCCGGATAAGCTTGTAGAAGAAATAAACAGGCTCAGCGAGCGCTATGCTGTGGATGAGAAAAGAATTCTTGAGATAATCATTTCCAAAAGCTTCAGAGAGCCAAAAGGCAATGTAGAGGTTCTTGAAAACGAAGTTAGGGAACTTGAGAAAAAAGTGGCAAAGCTGGAAAAGGAGTGGGCGCCGCTGAGGTACAAAGCCTATGGGGTCAGCGAAGACAACAAGCTCTTAGCAATCGAGCTCAACGCCCTTCTCGCAGAAAACTCCCAGTTAAAGCGCTTTTTAGGAAAAAAGATTGAGCGAAATTTGGAACTGAGAAAGCTTATTCAGTACTATCTCCGCTGAGGAGTTTTTCCCAAATCTTTATTGCCTGCCATTTGTCGAGGAACTCGTTGAAAGTGCCGCACTTTGGTGAGTAGACACACAAAGGACAGCCGTCTTCGCACTTACACTTCTTCATCTGTTCAAGGCTCTTCTCCATGAGCTTCTCGGCGTTGTCATAGAGAATCTCTGCCAGTCCGAAGCCACCTTCGTTTCCATCGTATATGAACACTATGGGCTTGCCCACAAAGGGGGGATTTGGAAAGCTTTCGTAACTGTATCCACCGAGCTCCCTGCTGTCTACATAAGTGAAAATTGGGGCGATTTTAATCATGTTGTGCTCTATTGCATGGAGTCCGCTTCCGATTCCATCTTTACTGTCCACCATTTTCTTTACTGCAAAGGCAAGCATCTCATCTCCAATCTTTGAATTCTTTAGGCTCTCTCTGATGTAGTTTCTTAGGTAGTGACTCGTTGCACCCAAAAGTTCGGGGAAAAGAGACCTCCTGTCCAAGCGCTCGTAAAGACTAAAGGCAATATCTTCATAACCCTTTTCCACAGCAATCCTGAAGAACTCCCTAAACTCCTCGTTTGCAATCTCCCTAATACTCTCGGTAAACACAAGCCAGATACCGTCAGTTTCAAACTCCCACATTAAAGGCTCATCAAACTCAACCTTCGCAAACTTTTCCCAGTTAAGAATGCTCCACTCCTCATCAACCTCAGCACTCTCTTTGAGCTCCAGCATTGGAGAGTAAATCTCCCCTTTCAGAATTCCCTCTTCCTTGAGCTTCAACAGTTCTTGAAGATACTGAGGCGTATCTTTTCCTTTGACGGCAAACCCCCAGTAGTGGTGCCTAACCCTCAGCCGGCCGATATAGATCTCTACCCCTTTGTACTCCTTTTTGTCGTAGATCTTAAGAACCTCTACTTCTTCTCTCTTTGACGGGAACGTATCAACTTCCCAGAACTTGTTGAGTGGAGAGGCGAAGATAAAGTCGAACTTTCCAAGACTGAGCTTGTCTTTTGCAATATAAAGCTCTCCCCTCGAGAAATACGCCATCCCTGGTAAAAGGGAGCGGTAGTATTCGGACTTATCTACTTCCTCTATTACATATCCCTTAAGCTTGAGCCAGTTTATAAATCGGATTAAGTCTCTTACGCTGGACTTTTCCAAAAGTTTGTACCTTATCCATGGCTCGTCGAGAAGGAGGAAATAGCTCTCATCACTTGCCGCTCTTATAGAGGAGTAAGTAAATGCCGGCTGCAAGATGCGGATTTCCCTTTTACCCGTAATTGGATTGTCGTAGAGCTTTGCTTTTTTCTCATTCACGAGCTCCATAGCAAGCTGTTTCTCAAACTCGTTCAGCTCGTCCCAGTCAAGAATCTTGAGCTCACTCAAAAGATAGTGGAGGTGTTTCTTCACAACGAGCCGGTTTTTGAGGTTTATGGGCATGTACTCAATTATTCCTTTTTCGAGCTTTTCCACCAGCTCGTCCACGTGCTCCTTGTAATAATAGTCGAGACCGTTTTTCCTCAAAACAATGGCATTTATAGCTTCCCTCTCTCTTTTTCTTCCTGCCCTTCCGAAGCGCTGGATAAGGGAGAACAGGCCGTCGGGAGGTATTCCATAGTTTACAACAGCGTCGAGATCCCCTATGTCAATGCCGAGCTCCAGAGCGTTTGTCGTCAAAAGCACGAGAAGTTTTCCTTCTTTAAAATCCCTCTCGATTTCCCATCTGATGTTCTTTGGGAGGGTGCCTTTATAGGTCGTAGTCTTGTACACAGCCGGAGATGTTAAAAGGAACCTCATGAGCTTCTCAGTCCCTTTTCTTGAATCAAAGAAAACAAGAGTTTTAATGCCGTTCTCAGCTAGCTTTTCGACGATTGCCCTTAAAAGCTGCATCTCATTTAACCTTCTTGGCTCGAACATGACGAGATACCGTTTTGGGAAGGGATTCGTGGACGTTGTGATAGCTTCAAAGGGCTTTCCAAAGAAGGTTTCCGCGAACTCTTTTGGATTCCTCAGTGTTGCTGAGAGGGCTATTATCTGCGGTTTTCTCCCATACCTCTCCAGCGCCTTCAGGAGCCTTTTAAAAACATAAGCGGCATTAGTTCCAAAGACTCCCCTGTAAATGTGGAGCTCATCCACCACGAGGTATCTCACGTTCTTCAAAAGCCAGTCATAATCCTTTTTGTTTCGTAAGATGTTGTAGTGCAGCATATCCGGGGTTGTGAAAACGACCCTCGGCTTTTCCCTGATGAGGTTTCTCCTCTCACTCCACTCCACATCTCCAGTCAGAATCCTCGCGCTAACAGTCTTTCCCGTAATCTGAAAAAAGTGGAAGTTCTCAACGCTGAACTTTTCATACTGGTTATTTATCAATGCCCTTGTTGGATAAACGAGCAGATACGTGTCCTGAGGGTTTGAAAGATAGTTGTCAAATATCGCCAGTCTAAAAATTTCGCTTTTGCCGGAGGCAGTTGGAGTCGTTACCACGATGTTTTTCCTCAAGTAGAGGGCTTTTAGGGCATCTACCTGATGCTTATAGAGCTTAAATCCCATTTTTTCAACTAACTTGTTCACTTCGGGATTTTTGAACTCAAAATAACCATATCTACCCCTCTTGGGTCTGAATTCTTTAAGGGTTACAACCTCACTCTCAAGATCTTTAAAAATCTCCATCATGACCAACTTCTGCACGAGGGTTAAAGTGTTTTTCTATTTGTACTGCCGTTGGCCATTGTGAGAGGCAAGTTTTTGGGGTGCAAGGATAAAATAAAAATAGAAGAGCAATCCAGAATGAGTCTCTGGATTTATTCATATGTGCATTATCCTAATCCTGTTATCAAAGGAGTCTTCTCTGGAAGTTCACTGCCTCGTATCTCGCGTATTCTCTCTGAACTTCAGGTTTTCTCTCATTCTCCCAAAACCTTCTCAAACCTTCGAAACTAAACATCACTACATCACCAATAATTAATAGAATGCTCAAACTACAAGGAGATATTGGTCAAAAATGGGCAGTTCAAAAAATATAGAGGCTGGTTTCAACAACTTTTTAAAGACCTTTCAAAAAGGGTATTGCGGTGAGGCTCATGAGGATCGCGGTCATCGATTACGACAAGTGTAATCCTGACAAGTGCGGTCATTTCCTTTGTGAGAGAGTTTGTCCAGTGAATAGAATGGGTGGAGAAGCTATAATCATCGACGAAGACAACTACAAACCGGTGATACAAGAAGCCAGCTGTACCGGATGTGGAATATGTGTCCATAAATGTCCCTTCAATGCTATAACGATAGTTAACCTCCCGGAAGAGCTGAAGGAAGGATGTGTGCACAGATATGGGATTAACGGTTTTGCTCTCTACAGGTTGCCGGTGCTAAAAGAGGGCATGGTAGTAGGTATCTTGGGTCCAAACGGTACTGGTAAGACAACTGCCGTTAGAATCCTTGCGGGAGAAATGATTCCCAACCTTTGCGGTTCCAACGACAGCTGGGATAACGTCATAAGGGCTTTCAGAGGAAATGAGCTCCAGAACTACTTTGAAAAGCTCAAAGAGGGCAACATAAAGAAGGTAGTCAAACCCCAGTACGTTGACCTAATCCCCAAGGTTGTTAAAGGGAAAGTGAGAGACCTCCTTCAGAAGGCAGATGAAAAAGGGGTACTGGACAAGCTCGTTGAAGAGCTTGAGCTTTCAAATATCCTTGATAGAGAGATTCAGCAGTTGAGTGGTGGTGAATTGCAAAGGGTGGCAATAGCGGCAGCTATCGCAAGAGATGCGGACTTCTACTTCTTCGACGAGCCCTCATCATACCTCGACATAAGGCAGAGGCTTAAAGTTGCAAGGGCAATTAGAAAACTCGCAGAGGAAGGAAAATCCGTTATGGTCGTTGAGCACGATCTGGCTGTTCTTGACTATTTGAGTGACATCATACACATAGTCTACGGTAAGCCGGGAGCATATGGTATATTCTCAATGCCCAAAGGAACCAGAGTGGGCATAAACGCTTTTCTGGAGGGGTATCTCCCAGAAGAGAACGTAAGATTCAGGCCCTACCAGATAAGATTCACAAAGCTCAGCGAAAGGCAGAGCCAGGCGGGAGAGGTCCTTGTGGAGTATCCGAAGCTCGTCAAGGACTACGGAGGCTTTAGACTAGAAGCAGAGGAAGGAACGCTGTATAGGGGAGAAGTCGTGAGCATAGTAGGGCCCAACGGTATAGGTAAAACAACCTTTGTGAAAATGCTGGCTGGAGTTGAAGAACCAACGGAAGGGAAAGTAGAATGGGAGCTCAAAGTAAGCTACAAGCCCCAGTATATAAAAGCCGACTATGAAGGGACAGTTTATGAGCTCTTAAGTAAAATTGACGCTGCAAAGCTCATGAGCAACTTTTACAAAACCGAGCTTCTCAATCCTCTGGGAATCCCAGACCTCTACGATAGAGCTGTAAATGACCTAAGCGGTGGTGAGCTGCAGAGAGTAGCAATAGCAGCCTGTTTGCTAAGAGATGCCGATTTATACCTCCTTGACGAGCCCTCCGCTTATCTCGACGTTGAACAAAGGCTGGCAGTCTCGAGGGCCATAAGGCACCTGATGGAGAAGAACGAGAAGACCGCGCTTGTAGTTGAGCACGATGTTCTTATGATTGACTACATAAGCGACCGCATAATGGTGTTCGAGGGCGAGCCGGGTAAATACGGTAAGGCTCTGCCACCTATGGGCATGAGAGAAGGAATGAACAGATTCTTAGCTAATGTAGGCATAACCTTTAGGAGAGACCCGGACACCGGAAGGCCAAGGGCAAACAAAGAAGGAAGTGTCAAAGACAGGGAGCAGAAGGAAATAGGGGAGTACTACTACGTGAGTGAATAGCCGAAGATTCTTTGTATCACGTTTAGCTTTTCCTTTTTTGGGTTTTCTTTCTTCTGGTGGGCCAGTTTTGATGTTAAGGCTCTAAGGTTGCTCTGGAAGTCTTTAGTAACTAAAAGTTACTATCAGACAAAGAGTTACAAAATTTTGAGGTTTTTGTAACGAAATTTTTTCGGAATTTTGAACAGGGTCTTTTTAGGGCTTCTCTGATATCCTCTCCTCGTGGAAATTTAACCTTTTTGGATTTAATGCTTTTTTATGGACTTGTTTTTGGTTTAGGCTTTTGTTTTGTCTCTGGAAGTCTCGTGAACATTTTTGTGCATGAAAGAAAAGTGGTAAGTTCAGGCGAGTGAGTGCTTTAAAGTCTTTTCTAGTGGCTTGGATTTGAGCCTTCTTATGGCTGTTTTATTGACCCTTTGTGGAAAAGCTTATAAATTTCAAGCTCTCTAATTACTTTGTAGGGGATTTAAAGGAAAATTCATCCCTGTTCCAATAAGACTTTAGAAGAATTGAAAGTGTTCTTATCGCCGTAGCGTTTACTTTGGAGTCTTGAAGTTCCAATAAGACTTTAGAAGAATTGAAAGTTATTGTACTAGTTCAAGAAGACCAGGTAAGGAGATGTTCCAATAAGACTTTAGAAGAATTGAAAGAAGCTATGAGGCGTCTTGTTTTCCTTGAAACTACAGTTATTCCAAGTTCCAATAAGACTTTAGAAGAATTGAAAGATATTGGCTTCCCACTGGGGTGGATAATGGGTTTAAAAGCGTTTTCAAAAAACTTTTCCGCCGGTTCCAATAAGACTTTAGAAGAATTGAAAGAATATGAGTTTGGAAAGACGTCCTTAAATGGCTCTAAATTGGGTTCCAATAAGACTTTAGAAGAATTGAAAGAGTTTAAGAAATGTGTAAACATGTGGAAGCGTGGCCAGGTTCCAATAAGACTTTAGAAGAATTGAAAGTCTCGACCTCAAGCTCCCAGTCCAGCCAGCCAAACTTAGTTCCAATAAGACTTTAGAAGAATTGAAAGTGCCTTAACGTGCTGTCTGTCCTCTGGTACAAGAAAGGGTTCCAATAAGACTTTAGAAGAATTGAAAGTAGATTTGCCACGTAACGGAGTTATTGAGAGAATAGCACGTTCCAATAAGACTTTAGAAGAATTGAAAGGAATATCCCGAGCGGTATTCTTCAGCTCTTGAACCTGTTCCAATAAGACTTTAGAAGAATTGAAAGATTGTTGTTAAGCCTCTCAGTATCCCGATTAAGATTTGTTCCAATAAGACTTTAGAAGAATTGAAAGTTCGAAAGGACCTCCTTGAACAATGTATTAAAATGTGCATTGGAGGTTCCAATAAGACTTTAGAAGAATTGAAAGATCACAAGTGAAGCAATAGCTAGGAACGCAACAAGCCCCCTAGTCCAGTTCCAATAAGACTTTAGAAGAATTGAAAGTCAATAGCAATGAGGCTCCAGAAGCTAAATATAGTCGGTTCCAATAAGACTTTAGAAGAATTGAAAGAACTACTGGTTTTACTTTAATCGCATCTCCACCGCTTAGGTTCCAATAAGACTTTAGAAGAATTGAAAGCTCGGTAGGGGGCTTTTTCGAGTATCTTAAGTGGATTGGTTCCAATAAGACTTTAGAAGAATTGAAAGCAGACGTTTTAGACACTCCACTCCCAGACGGCTCAAAATACGTTCCAATAAGACTTTAGAAGAATTGAAAGGAGATAGGGAAAGAAGTAACACTAAAGTACGACAAGATCAAGTTCCAATAAGACTTTAGAAGAATTGAAAGTCTGCAGTTGGCTTTAATGCCAACTTGAAAACTCCCATCGTTCCAATAAGACTTTAGAAGAATTGAAAGGACTTTCTCAAATAAACCTCATACCTAGCCAACCTGGTTCCAATAAGACTTTAGAAGAATTGAAAGTTCATAAAAGTCAAGTATCGCAATCACTTCCTTGACAGGTTCCAATAAGACTTTAGAAGAATTGAAAGAAGCACCAATACGTGAATGTAACAATACTCAGCTACAGTTCCAATAAGACTTTAGAAGAATTGAAAGAGTGTTATAGCGAGGAAGTATACAGACGTCTTTGTGTTCCAATAAGACTTTAGAAGAATTGAAAGATAGTGCTTTCCCCACTTGCGCCTCTTCACCACTATCATGTTCCAATAAGACTTTAGAAGAATTGAAAGAGCCCTAAGCTCATTATCAAAGTCCTCCCTACTCCTCAGGTTCCAATAAGACTTTAGAAGAATTGAAAGTAGTCATCTTCCTCACCTCTTTAGCAGCTCTTTCAGGTTCCAATAAGACTTTAGAAGAATTGAAAGACAAGTGTTGTAAAGCCAACCTCAAATACAAACGCTGTAACTGTTCCAATAAGACTTTAGAAGAATTGAAAGGAAACTTCATGCTGATAGTGCCCCCTACTGCAATAAGTGTTCCAATAAGACTTTAGAAGAATTGAAAGTACATTGACGTAGGTTCAGAGACCCATGGTAGACCATGTTCCAATAAGACTTTAGAAGAATTGAAAGATCACGGCGTAAAACTAGTCAAGCTGGACTGGTCAATTGTTCCAATAAGACTTTAGAAGAATTGAAAGCCTAAAGCTTCTTTAATCTCCTTCGCCGCTTTGCTGAAGTTCCAATAAGACTTTAGAAGAATTGAAAGGTTCATAAATACTACTATCCTTTCGTCGCTCTCTCCACGTTCCAATAAGACTTTAGAAGAATTGAAAGTATTTTTTTGCTGGTTCTGATAAGGACGCTTTTGCTGTTCCAATAAGACTTTAGAAGAATTGAAAGTAAGTGATGAGGAAATCCAAGCAATCTACAACGACCCAGTTCCAATAAGACTTTAGAAGAATTGAAAGGAAACGCCAAGATAATTATTACCACCACCATTGCGTATGTTCCAATAAGACTTTAGAAGAATTGAAAGCTACGTGCACCTTAGCGCCGTTTATTTCATTGATATGTTCCAATAAGACTTTAGAAGAATTGAAAGGCACATCTTTAAGCTTCTCGAACTTGCTGTTTCCTGCGTTCCAATAAGACTTTAGAAGAATTGAAAGTCACTTACAGGAGTGTAAACATCCCCGTTAATAATTAGGTTCCAATAAGACTTTAGAAGAATTGAAAGGCAACAAGTGTTCAAAAAGAAGATGTAACAATTACCTAGTTCCAATAAGACTTTAGAAGAATTGAAAGAAGATTTCGGCTAGTAAAAACTCGGCTGTGGGTATAGTTCCAATAAGACTTTAGAAGAATTGAAAGCTCGATGACACAACATTTAAAACGGCCCAAGTCTTTTGGTTCCAATAAGACTTTAGAAGAATTGAAAGGTTACGTCCTTGAGAAACTCCACTGCTCCCCTGTCAAGTTCCAATAAGACTTTAGAAGAATTGAAAGAACATTTTTTCCTACCTCCTGCCCCGGTGCGGGGCAGTTCCAATAAGACTTTAGAAGAATTGAAAGAAAGCTGGACAGAGCAGCTGAAAAATATCACAAAGCGAGTTCCAATAAGACTTTAGAAGAATTGAAAGTGTCTTAATGTCCCCCTCTGCCAAATTACTTAAATCTGGTTCCAATAAGACTTTAGAAGAATTGAAAGCTTAACGTCTTGTTTAAGGGAATATGGACGATATTGCTGTTCCAATAAGACTTTAGAAGAATTGAAAGCCCTTCTCCGGGCTCAAGGTAGAAATAAACCACATACTGTTCCAATAAGACTTTAGAAGAATTGAAAGTAACAGTGGAGAACATCATAATTGAACACAGCGGCATAGTTCCAATAAGACTTTAGAAGAATTGAAAGAGGAGGGAGGAGGAAATGGCGTTTACTATAAGCGACATGTTGTTCCAATAAGACTTTAGAAGAATTGAAAGTTCCTTATACGCTGTCTCCAAAACCACCGGTATTGCGTTCCAATAAGACTTTAGAAGAATTGAAAGAAACAGAGATTTTAACGTTGTATAGAGAACGTTTTATGTTCCAATAAGACTTTAGAAGAATTGAAAGTTTGAAATTAAACGATTTCACAAAACAAGAATAGTTCCAATAAGACTTTAGAAGAATTGAAAGCAATAGCAGGGACTTTCTCACTCAAGCGGG
This sequence comes from Thermococcus sp. 101 C5, assembly GCF_009372125.1. Lineage (NCBI taxonomy): Archaea > Methanobacteriati > Methanobacteriota > Thermococci > Thermococcales > Thermococcaceae > Thermococcus > Thermococcus sp. 101 C5. The sequence continues at coordinate 6,123 of NZ_WHIZ01000041.1, read as the reverse complement.
AAAATTCGTTCCAATAAGACTTTAGAAGAATTGAAAGCAAAATCTTCCGCAACTGCCGGCCGGTTGGCGCGGTGGTGGTTCCAATAAGACTTTAGAAGAATTGAAAGTCCTGAGGTCTATAATTGCCCAAAGCCCAAGTTTTCTTGTTCCAATAAGACTTTAGAAGAATTGAAAGTTCCGTGGTGGTGAACCAGTCTTTAAAGATGTAATAGAGTTCTAATAAGACTTTAGAAGAATTGAAAGACAGGCAACTTATACAGGGCTTTCAGCACTGTATGGTGCGTGTTCCAATAAGACTTTAGAAGAATTGAAAGAGCTCAATTGAGATTTATGAAAACACTATTTATGAGTTCCAATAAGACTTTAGAAGAATTGAAAGTTTCAAAAGTTATGAATATCGCTTTTGAGGGAGCGTAGTTCCAATAAGACTTTAGAAGAATTGAAAGTTCCTTGATGTTTTGGATTTGGTTGTCGATGTCTTCTTGTTCCAATAAGACTTTAAAAGAGTTGAAATGCTGAAATGTAAGGCACCTTAACCCAAACCACGGCCTGTTCCAAAAAGACTCCTGACATCCTCTACCTTCTCACCAGTTATGAAATATGAATGACGAAGTGATATTCTCCCCTTACCTGAACCCCCGACATCTCGAAAACGCTGGGTTTTTAAACTCTCACCCTTCTACTTTACCATATATCAAAGGGGAGGGTGAGAGAATGGACAAAGTTTATCTCACATGGTGGCAGGTTGATAGGGCAATCTTCTCACTTGCTGACAGCTTAAGAGAATACAAACCCGACGTCATCGTTGGAATCTCAAGGGGAGGCCTTATTCCAGCAGTAAGGCTTAGCCACATCCTCGGAGATGTGGAGTTCAAGGTAATCGACGTAAAGTTCTACAAGGACATAGGAGAGAGAGGAGAAAAGCCTGTGATAACAATCCCCCTCCATGGAGACCTCGAAGGAAAGAAGGTTGTAATAGTAGACGACGTCAGCGATACCGGAAAGACTCTCCAAGTCGTTATTGAGGAAGTAAAAAACAGGGGCGCCAAGGACATTAAGGTGGCCTGTTTGGCTATGAAACCCTGGACTTCAGTTGTTCCAGACTTCTACGTTTTCAGAACAGACAAGTGGATAGTTTTCCCCTGGGAAGAATTCCCAGTGGTGGTTAGGGAATGAGGGCCTTCATAGCGATTGATGTTAACGATAAAGTAAGACAAAAGCTCGTAGGAGCTCAGGAAAAAATAGAAAAAACAAAATCCGCAAAAATCAAATACGTTGAGCCGGAAAACCTTCACCTTACTCTAAAATTTTTGGGTGAAATAACGGAGGAACAAGCAGAGGATATTAAAAAACTCCTGGAGCAGATAGCCAAAAAGCACAGGAAGCACATCGTAAGAGTTAAGGGCATAGGGGTGTTCCCGAATTACAATTATGTCAGGGTTATCTGGGCTGGACTAGAGAACGATGAAGAGATAAAGAGGATGGCAAAAGAGATAGACGATGCACTTTTCAAACTTGGTTTTAAGAGAGAAAAGGATTTTGTTTCCCACATAACAATCGGAAGAGTAAAGTTTGTGAAGGACAAGGTTGAGCTCATGCTGGCGTTGAAAGAACTCGCTAACGAGGATTTTGGAGAGTTTGAGGTCAACGCAATAGAGCTCAAGAAGAGCACCCTAACGCCAAAGGGCCCGATTTATGAGACAATCGCAAGATTTGAGCTGCAGGATTAGGTGAAGCATTGATGGAACTCCTGAAAGAAGTTCTAGAGAAGATAAAGCCCTCAGAAGAGGAAAGGGCTGTAGTAAATGCAGTAACGAAGGAAATAGTTGATATTGCAGAGGAAGAGATAGAGAAAAGAAAGCTTGACGTTACTCCTCGTTTGGTGGGCTCAATAGCGAAGGACACCTATCTCTCTGGAGACCACGATGTTGATCTTTTCTTGGCGTTTCCTCTCGAAGTCCCTCTTGAGGAGTTAAGGAAAGCAGGTTTGGAACTTGGAAAAGCCATTGGCAAGAGGCTTGGGAGCTATGAAATAGCCTACGCCGAACATCCATACGTGAGAGCCCTCTACAGGGGCTTTGAAGTTGACATCGTTCCCTGCTACAATGTGAAAAGCTGGAGAGAAGTAAAGACGGCAGTTGACAGGTCACTGCTCCACACAGAGTGGGTGATAAGTCACTTAAACGGGAAAAACGATGAGGTGAGACTTCTCAAAAAGTTCTTGAAGGGGATAAACGCCTACGGCAGTGAAGTTTACGTTAGAGGCTTCTCCGGCTATTTAACGGAGCTTTTGATAATAAAGTACGACTCCTTCATGAACCTTCTTGAAAACGTCGAATTCCTGGGAAAGAGCAAGATAATAGACCTTGAAGGCTGGCTAAAGAAAGAACCGGAGATAGCTTACAAAACTGTGGAAAGGGAAAAGGAAAGGCCGCTAGTCGTCATAGATCCCGTTGACCCGAGAAGAAACGTTGCCTCCGCTCTTAGCTGGGAAAAGTTTGGAGTGTTTTATTTTAAAGCCATGGAGTTCATAGAAAGCCCCAGAATTGAGTTTTTCTTCCCATCAAGAGCAAAAGCTGAAGATTACAAATCCCTGATCAGAGAAAAGGGTACAAACCTTGTTACCCTTCTCTTCCCGAAGCCTGAGCTTGTGGACGATGTTCTCCTTCCTCAGCTTGAGAGAAGCGCAAAGGGGCTTGAAAAGAGCCTGCGGAGAGAAGGCTTTGAGGTTTTTGACTCAAACTGGGGATACGCTGAGAAGGCGTTCATTATGCTTGAAGTCGATAGAGTAGAAAGGCCTAGGGTAATCTTAAAACCCGGCCCGGAACTCTTGAGCGAGAGGGCACTCGACTTTTATGCAAAGAACCAGAAGGTCTGGATACGGGGAAAGCAGCTGTACTCGGAGAAAAGGGTTAAGGAAAGCATAGTGGACGTTATCGAAGAGCTTCTCGCCAAAAATCAAGTCGCTCTTGGCAGAAATCTAAGGGAGCCAATAAAAAATGCGGAGATTTTAATAAATCTCGTCCCTCCGGAGCTTGAGGAAGAAGCTTACCTCTTCCTCAGCAAAGAAAAATGGAACATAAAGGGCTAAAGTTTAGCCCTATGCTCGCACCATTCCCTGTTTTCCCAGTTTCCGTGCATTTCTCCGGGGATGTGTCCAGTATCTGCAACAGCTTTTCTCAAATCGTAGAGAACTTCTATTGCACTTTTGATATCTTCTGGGAGGTCTTCCTTCCCAACGAAGAGAGCAGCCCTCGTTACCACGTTGTAATCACAGTTTGGAACTTCACTCTTTAAGCTCTCAAACCACGCTTGTTCACTCGTCTCCCACCCTTCAAGCCCGGGCATCTTGAAAAGCTCGTAATCATAGTAAAGCTGCGGGAATGCAAGGAGCTTCATATATTCGAGGAGAATGTAGTTTGCCCTCTCGTGCATGTTCTCTTCGATATAAACTTTCATAAGCTCTATCAAAGCTTTGCTGATTGCGGAGACGTTTCCAAAAGTTACTCTCGTGTCGATGTTCTCCCAGAAGCGCGGGCAGGAGTGGTTGGCGAGCAGCATTATATAGTATATCCTTCCCAATCTTAAGGCCAGCGTTGGGTCGAGGTCTTTAATGGGTCCCATAACGTACTCAACCGTTGTGTCCATCTCGAAGTATTCATAGTGCTCCCTGAAGAATATCCTCGCATATCTAACCAGGAATTCTTTTATAGCATCGATCTCCGCCTCTGGAAGATACTTGCGGATTAAGTCAACAACACCAAATCGTATGCTCCTGTTGAGCTCTCTGAAAAGCTTTGTGAAGGCATATTTCCAGAGCTGTGAAACCTTATTTCCTTTATAAAGACGGTTAATGACTTTACCGTCTTCTCTTCTCATACCAAGCCATCTCATGTCGCTCGTCCTTCCATCTATGCTTAGGTCATAATAGTCGCTCCAGCTTGAATAGTCCTTGACATTGATTCTGAAGTTCTCTGTGCATTCTCCCTCAAGCTTTTTGAATTCTTCCCGCTTCTTCTTTCTAATGAACTCCACCGCATTTATCGCTTCAACCCCTTTTTCCTCAAGTCTTGCGACCCAGCCGAGGAACTTGTCCAGCTGCTGTGGGTTGCTCAGCAAGGCCTCAAGGTCGCTTGCAAGGTAAACCAAATATGGAATCCCTGCATTCTCTTTGAAGACATCCACTCTTCCTTCCACAACGGCCCTCACAAGACCGTCAACGTCCAGTGTGTTGAAGGCAAAAGCATCACTTAGCTGGTGATCCCGTCCAAAGACATACGCTGTTTTATCATCACATTTGTAGGTGTTGCAGGAGAACTTCGCTTGGGGGAGGTGAAGACCCACAAACTGCCGTTCGTCCAAAAGGAATAGTATTTCCTTCTGCGTGGATTCGGCAACGATTTTAGCTGCTTCTCTCGTTATAACGTTCTCTGGAAGCCAGTAACCAACGACATCTCTATCTTTGATAAAGGGCTCGTAGAAGTCGAAGGAGATTCTCGCAAGGATTTCCTGTTCAAAGGTGCTGAGATGGGGCACTATTGGGTGAAAGGGTGTTGTCACAACTGGCTCTACCTTGTTCATGAGCAGATCGACTATTTCCCCATATATCTTTGGTTTGTATCTTAGAATCATGTAGAGAGTGAACGGCTCAAAATCAACGCTCACAGACCCGGATTTTAGAGAGCCTAAAGCGTCGCTCGTGTATTCATAGGCTTTGATAACGGTTCTTGTCCAGTTTCTGGACTTTACCTCTACGTCCCTTATCTTCAGAGACACGGGGCTCAATCGTTCGGAGTATTTTATCGGATCCCACCCCGAGCCATCGTGTATGTATATAACATCCCCGGGCTGGTAAGCATGAAAGTGATATCCAAACTTCTGGTACATTATGTCACCCTAAAAGTTTAAAGTCAAGGAGAGTATTAAGAGTTGCGGTGGTTTGATGGAAAAGCTGAAACCGTATCTAGAGGACATAAACCGAAAAGCGGGTTATGCTGAAGAGCTTTATGGGATTAGAATAAGGTATGTTCCTCTTATAGTGGAGAAAAGAACGATCGTATTTGATAGACAAAGCTTTAAAATCAAGGTTTTGGAAGAGGATAGATGTCTTTCCCCGGAGGAAGCTGAGACGCTGGAGGAGAAGATTCTGGAGAACATCAAGAAAGGGATGATAGAGCTCTACCTGACGCTCACTTTTGGAGAGGATGTTGGACTCGGGGAAAGCTAACCCCCATAAACCACGGGAAGGACTTTCAATGTATCCCCATCGCTTAGTGGATGGTTTTTTGAGACTTTTCTTTCGTTGAGGATTAAATGATGCTCCGAAGCGCTTATTCTCAGAGTATTGAGAACATCAGCAACAGTAGCTCCGTCTCTGACTTCCAGTTCAATCTCTGCACCATGTTTTAGGGCAAGCTCGCCATAGAGCCTAACCCGTATCTTCACGTTTGAGCTCCTCCAAAAACTGCTTTAGCTTTTCATATATCTCTTCAGGGGCTTCTTTTAAGGGTGAAGCCTTTATTTTGGGCTTTTCCAGCCCAATAATCAGTTTTTCAAAAAACTCAATCGCGTTTTTTAATGCCTCCTCTTCGGTAGCCCCGGGAGGAATGTCATTGTCAAAATAATACCAAGTGTCGTTTTCCTTATCGTATAGAGCTAAACTTGGGAACCATTCCCCACATTCTCCCCCTATGCTGAGCTCAATCATGAGCTTGTCGTTTTCGAGAAAACCCTGCCTAAGCTTCTCACGCCACATTAACTTCACCAGGAAAAAGGTGAGAAAAGAGAGTTTAAAAACTTTTAACACTTTTCGGGCGTGTTTATAGTAACCTTTATTAGGGTTTTTGCTGAATTCTTTCGGGTGGTTGTCGTGATCCCCAGATGGGATCACAGACTCAAAGACCCTGAAAGCGTGGCATTCGCAATTCTTGACGTTTTAGCAGACTTCGAATCAGAAGGAAAGCTGAAGAACCTGCCAAAATCCAAAAAATTTCCAGTAAAAACAATACTGGCAATACTCCTCTTTAAACAATACTACAACCTACCCCTCAGAGACGCCCAGCACTACGGCAGAAAATTCTTCGGAGCAAACATTCACTACTCAACCCTCCACAACTGGGAGAA
>NZ_WHIZ01000040.1:0-18180 GCF_009372125.1 Thermococcus sp. 101 C5 | reverse complement strand
TTCTCCCAGTTGTGGAGGGTTGAGTAGTGAATGTTTGCTCCGAAGAATTTTCTGCCGTAGTGCTGGGCGTCTCTGAGGGGTAGGTTGTAGTATTGTTTAAAGAGGAGTATTGCCAGTATTGTTTTTACTGGAAATTTTTTGGATTTTGGCAGGTTCTTCAGCTTTCCTTCTGATTCGAAGTCTGCTAAAACGTCAAGAATTGTGAATGCCACGCTTTCAGGGTCTTTGAGTCTGTGATCCCATCTGGGGATCACGGCAACCACCTGAAAGAATTCAGCAAAAACCCTAATAAAGGTTACTATAAACACGCCCGGCCTTAAGGAAAAACTTAAGTATTCTCGGGTAATATTGTTAAATCCCCGCTCATTCGGGGGGTGAAAACATGAGGGCAAAAGTGAAAATTCTTGACGTAGAGACAGGCAGATTTATGGTAGTAATCAACGAGGAAGATGCCAAGAAAGCAAAACTCCACCCGGAGGATTTAATCAAGATAGAAACCGCAAAAAGGACGATATATGGGGATGTAGTTATAAGCAACATGGTTCAGTCAGGAGAAATAGGAGTTACAAAGGATATAATGCGCGCTTATACCTTTTCTGAAGGGGAAATAGTAAACATAGTTCCGGCAGGAACTCCTGAAAGTGTGAGGTACATTAAGAAAAAGATGGGTGGTCAGAAGCTTAAGAAAGTTGAAATAGAATCTATTGTGAAAGACATTGTCGACAGGAAGCTCAGGGACATAGAGATAAGTTCTTTTGTGACTGCGCTCGAGATAAATGGGCTTGATATGGACGAGATTGCCTGGTTCACAGTAGCAATGGCAGAGACTGGAGACATGCTGGATATAGATAGAAAACCAATTATGGACGTCCACAGCATAGGTGGGGTTCCTGGAAACAAAACAAACGTGCTTGTGGTTCCAATTGTTGCTGCAGCCGGATTGACAATTCCAAAAACCTCATCAAGGGCGATAACAAGCGCCGCTGGAACCGCTGACGTGGTAGAAGTCCTCGCTCCAGTGACTTTCTCATTGGATGAAATAAAGAGGATTGTGGAAAAGATAGGTGCCTGTTTAGTGTGGGGTGGAGCCCTTAACTTAGCCCCCGCTGACGACCTAACGATTAAAGCCGAAAGGGCCCTAAGCATTGACCCAAGGGGGCTTATGCTTGCGAGCATAATGTCAAAGAAGTACGCCATGGGTTCCCAATACGTTCTCATAGACATACCAACGGGAGAGGGGGTAAAGGTCGAGACCATAGAAGAAGCGAGGTCTCTTGCAAAAGACTTCATAGAGCTTGGAAAGAGGCTTGGGCAATACGTGGAAGCGGCAATTACTTATGGTGGTCAGCCTATAGGACATACCGTTGGCCCTGCACTTGAGGCCAAAGAGGCCCTAGAGACCTTAATGACAGGTAAAGGTCCGGGAAGCCTGGTGGAGAAGGCCACAGGCTTGGCAGGAATTCTGCTTGAGATGGGTGGAGTGGCACCGGCAGGGATGGGTAAAAAGATGGCAAAAGAAATCCTCGAAAGCGGAAAAGCATACGAAAAGCTGAAGGAGATAATAGCCGAACAGGGCGGAGATCCAAATATAAAGCCCGAGGACATTCCAATAGGTGACAAAACCTACACCTTCGTAGCTCAAACCTCTGGATACGTAACAAAGATCGACAACAAAGCGATAACGACAATAGCAAGAGCCGCTGGAGCTCCGGAAGACAAAGGGGCCGGAATTTTGTTCCACGTTAAAGTTGGAGAAAAAGTTAAGGAAGGGGACCCACTCTTTACAATACACGCAGAGAGCGAAGTTAGGCTTGACCAGGCAATAATTCAGGCAAGGAGAATGGAGCCAATAAGAATAGAGGGTATGGTGCTCCAGAGAATTGGAAATATCTAACGTTTTCTATGCCTTTCGTACCATCCCCACTCTTTTTTGGTTCCAAAGCTTCTTACACCTTCTTTCACGAGCTTTATTCTGAGTTCTTTGGCCAGCTCGGGGGTTATCTCGCCATGCTCTTCCATCCAGTTAATAATTTCCAAAGCTTCCTCATCGGTCTCGCATCTTCTTATGAAGTCAATAACCGTAGGATTGTACCCGGAAAAATCCATCAATTCTTCCTCTTCTTCCTCTTCCACTCTATAGCCTTCGATAACAAGACCGGGCTCTTCTTCAAGTTCCTTAGCTAGGTGAGGGTATTTCTCCTTAAATTCTTCCTTATCATACTCCTGCCATGGAAATTCATCAATGGGACGTTTTTTCTTTTTATCCACCATCTTGGGCACCTCTTTCAGATTTTTGTTCCAATAGTTGCTTTATATACTTTGTTGCCTTGCCCTTGCAAAGCCCTTATATATTCTCTTGCAGAGTTCTAAACATGAAGGGCTCCTATCTTCTTGTAATCTATCTGGAAAGAGATGCAAATATAAGAACAAAAGCCCGGGAGTTTCGTTTGAAAAAAGGATACTACATTTACGTTGGCTCCGCTATGAACTCCCTTGAAAAAAGAGTTGCAAGACATTTCAAAAAGAAAAAACGTCTTCACTGGCATATTGATTTTCTTCTTCAAAAAGCACGGCTTTTGAGTGCTTATCTAATACCCAGCGAGGAAAGACTTGAAGAAGAACTCTCCCGTACTGTGGGAGAAGTTTTTAAAGGGATTGAAGGCTTTGGGGCAAGTGATGTTGGGGTAAAAACGAATTTATATTACTCTGCAATTCCTCCGGATGGAACAATATGTAACATCTTAAACTCAAGAGGCCCCAGGTGGAAAAGAGTTAAAAGTTACGAAGATATTATGAACTGGAGGGAAGAGAATGCTGAGAATGGGGAAGGTTGAATCATACATTCATGAGAAGCTCGAGAAAGAAAAACTTCACTTTGTTCTCCTAGACCCGGATGATGTTTCTCCTGAAACTGCCGGGAAACTTGCCAAAATGAGTGAGGAACTCGGTGTGGACGCAATAATGGTAGGTGGCTCCACAGGAGCAGAGGGAGAAATTCTTGATGAGGTCGTTAAGTCAATAAAAGAGAGCTCCAGCCTGCCTGTGATACTTTTCCCTGGTTCTCATGGGGGGATAAGCAAATATGCAGATGCAATATTCTTTATGAGCCTCCTCAATTCGCGGAATCCCTTTTTCATTACTGGTGCCCAGGCGCTTGGAGCTTTTACAGTAAAGCGCTACGGGATTGAGCCCATACCAATGGCTTATCTCATAATAGAGCCTGGTGAAACTGTTGGATGGGTTAGTGATGCCAAACCAATTCCAAGGCACAAGCCAAAGATAGCTGCCGCTTACGCCCTAGCTGGCCAGTATATGGGAATGAGGCTCGTTTACCTTGAGGCGGGAAGCGGTGCTCCGGAGCATGTTCCGAATGAGATGATTAAGGTTGTTAAAACTGTAATTGATGTCCCCCTCATCGTTGGTGGAGGCATAAGGAGCTATGAGGATGCGAAGGAAGTCGCCCAGAGCGGTGCGGATATAATAGTTACCGGGACAGCAATAGAAAAGGCGGGCTCTCTGGAAGAGGCCAGAAAAAGGCTTGAGAGCATTATAAGGGGAGTTAAAGAAGTTAAGCCCTAGAATTAAAAGGGCTCGCCCTTCTTGCTTCACTTCTCGCCTTTCAGGGCGGGGTACAGCCAACCATAAACAAGCCCTTTTAGTGGGAAAGTAAAAACATTTTTAAATCCAAAGGCGTAAAATTAATAATGAGGAGTAATGAAAAGAACGGTAACAGTAAAACTCCAACCCTCAAAGGAACAAGAAAAAACTCTTCTTGAGCTAGCCCAAGCTACTGCAGTAATCTGGAATAAAATCAATTACGAGCGGTTAAAACAGTTTAAAGAATTCGGCAAGATAGACTTTGGAACAACGGAGAAGGAAACCTATTACACGTTCAAGGACTGGGTTGGTGGTTCAACAGTTCATCAATTAGCGAGGAAAAATGCTGAAGCCTGGCGTAGTTTTTTCTCCCTCCTCAAGAAGAAAAAGAGGGGCGAACTGTCAGAATGGTTCAAACCACAGCCCCCAAAATTCGTCAAGGAGGAGAACGGGAGAAAACTCTTCATCATCCCACTCCGAAACGACCAATACAAAATTGAAGGCAACATGATCGAGTTGAGACGCCTAGGAAAATTCAAAACACTAAAAATCCAATTCAAGGGGAGAATACACTTGAAGGGCAAGCAGGGGAGGCTTGAGATTATCTACGATGAGGCAAGACGCAAGTGGTACGCTCACGTGAGCTACACGGTCGAAGAAAGACTAACTAACGGGGATTGGGTTAAAGTTCCAAGAGAGCCACAGAGCAACCTGACGGCAGGAATAGACTTGGGGGTAAACAATTTAATAGCCGTTTACGTTGAGAATGGTGAAGCTTTTCTCGTGAACGGGAGACCTCTCAAAAGCATTGCCTTTTACTGGCAAAAAAGAATAGCGGAATACCAGTCAAAACTCAACAAGTCGGGATACAAGGCAAGCAGGAAACTCAAGAGAATGCATCAGAAAACCAAACTACAGGCGAGGCACTACATTAACACTGCAGTCAGGCAGACTGTTGAAAGGCTTTACGAGATAGGCGTTAGTAAAATTGTAATTGGCTATCCAAAGGATATAGCGAGGAACTCTGATAAAGGTAAAAAGCAAAACTTCATACTCTCCCACGTTTGGAGGTTTAATACAGTAATACAAAGGCTAAAGGAAGTTGCTGAAGAGTATAGTATTGAAGTTGTGCTTGTTGATGAGGCTTTCACTTCTCAAACCTGCCCTCTCTGCGGCCAGCGCCACTCTAATGGTAGAATTTTTAGGGGTTTATTCAAGTGCCGTGGAGAGGGCGTTGTAATGAACGCTGACTTGGTTGGCGCTTTCAACATTTTGAGAAAGGCAGTTGAAAAGATAACCCCGAGCCTTCCTGCTTTAGCGGGAGGTAGGGGTAACGGGGGGAAGACCCTCCCCGAGGGGCTGAAAAGCCCTCCTCTAATGGGTTTTAGTGAAGCCCCTCAAACCTCCCTGCCGTTGGCGAGGAGCTAAAATGGACCCTCGCCTTTCAGGGCGGGGAGGAGGTCAGAATGAGCCACACAATAACCTATAACCATTTTTAGAAACTCAACTACCTGGCTCATTTAGTTTCCCTGTTCCCTGTTTTGTATCCATTTTATTTATCTTTTTTGAAAGATGCGAAACTTATTTTAACCCTTCGATTGAATTTTTAATGGGTGACCAACATGCGTGCCTTCATATCTGTGGACTTAGAAGGGATGCCGTTTGTTGTAAGTCTGGAGCATCTGGTAGAAAAAGGCGCTCTATACAACGAGGCTCGGAAAATAGCCACGGAAATAACTTTAACCGCTGCGGATGCCCTTCACAGGGCGGGGTTTGACGAAGTGGTTATAGCTGACAGCCACGGCCCAATGGTAAACCTTCTTCCCGAGGAGCTCCCCGAATACGTTTACCTCGTTAGGGGCTATCCAAGGCCAATGGCCATGGTAGCCGGGGCAGAGGGTTGTGACGTTGCCCTTTTCCTTGGCTATCACGCAAAGGCAGGAACACCTTATGCAATCTTTGACCACACATACAGCGGTGCAAACGTTGGAAGACTTGAGTTAAACGGCATTGAAGTTAGCGAATTTCTCCTAAACGGTTTTGCTGTGGGACATTTCAACATTCCGGTAATCCTTGTTGGAGGAGACAAGAAACTTCTTGAAGACGACGTGGAGAAATTCACTCCCTGGGCTGAGAGAGTGGCATTCAAAGAGGCATTCTCAAGGTATTCCGCTATAAGCCCAAGCATGAAGAAAATTAAGAAAGAACTTGAGAACGCCGTTTTCAGAGCTGTTGAAAAATACAAAAACGGGGAAACAAAGCCCCTAAAACTTGACTATCCGGTTAGGGTGAAACTAACCTTCAACAACAGTGGCATGGCGGACGCCGGAGAACTTCTCCCCGGGGCAAGAAGAATAGACGGAAAAACAGTGGAGTTTGAAGCAAGAGACATCATCGAGGCGTACAAAGCATTCCAGCTGCTGGTATTTGCTGCTGGCGGAGTTACATCACTACTTAGGCGCTAAGCCTCGCTCAGTATCTTGAAGCTTATTTTTCCATCTTTTATTATCTTTTTGAGATCTTCGAGAAGCTTTTGAACGTTTTCTTCTGCAACTTCCATTCTTATTTCACTAACACCCTTGCATGTGGGGGGCAAGAAGTGTATGTCCTTAATTTTTCCCCTAACTTCACTCAAAATTTTACTCAAAACTTTTCCTCTTGCATCATAGGGCAATTTTATATCCAGTTCAATAATTTTCATAGCTATCACCACTTTATTTTAGAGAAGAAGCCCTATATAACCTTTTTCATGAGCCATGGGTATGAAGTCTTGGGACATTTATTCCTCCCGGTTATGGGAAAGTTTTTGATTTTTCCCTGCTAAATACTAATGCCCCGGAGAAACCGCGGGGGATGAGCGAGGGGCGAGCTGTGACTCCCCTTCGCTCCTCCGGGGCACACTAAAATCCCAAAGACTTTAGAATAGTGAATTTTGGGTTTCTATGATTCCCTTCAATTCTAACAACTCTAGTGAATCCTTCTTCCAGTATTGGAAGAGTCATGGGTATGGAAAGCTCCAACAAATCTCTGTCTACGAAGTAGAAGGCTATCCTCTTCTCATTCCCCACGTACTTTAGAACGTCATGCAGGGTACTAAGAATGTCTTTTTTGTCTCCCAAGAGAGTCAAATACTTATCAAACCCAACGACTATGTTCACTATTTTATCTTTTTTTATTTGCTCAAATATGCGGTCGTATTCTTTTTGCAGGATAGCAGTTTCACTCACGGAGACTTTGCCTATTACCTGTCCCACGTTCAAGATTCCCCCGAGCTTTATCACCTTTATCTCATCCATTCCCACATTTGGGAGTCCAGAAAGTTCTATCTGCTTTATATATGCATGAGTTCTATTTTTCTTCTTCGTATGGTGCTGTTATGACTTTTCTTATCTCTCTGGCGATTTTTTCTCCAATTCCTTCCACCTGCATTAATTCGCTCTCTTTTGCCGTGAAAACCCTCTCCACGTTCCCGAAATGTTTAAGGAGCCTTCTTGCTAAGGTTGCTGACACATAGGGCAGCCCCTCAACAATCAACCTCTGCCTTTCAGCTAATGTTAGGACCTTCTTCTCACTTCTAATGGCCACTTCCTTCTTTCTCTCCTCCTGTTCACGCTTGGCTATGAGGTAAATGTAACTGGCAACTTCACTTGGGTCTTTAGCGAAAAGAACTGGGATCTCCCAGTCTACAGTTAAAGCAGCCAAGGCACCTCTAATAGCATTTGGGTGCACGTTCCTAATTCCGTAGAGCTCTCCTTCGATAATAATGACCGGTCTGGGATAGGCCTCTTTTAAACGCTTTGCCTGATCAAAAAGCCTGCCATCTATTATTGACTGGATAAAATCATTAGCGGCTTTTCTCTCTATAGCCACATCCTCACTCACTATGTAATCCCCAACATCGAGGGTTTTGACTTCTAAATGGGCACCAAGTTCTTTCAGCAATTTTGGAACCTGGCTCTTAAGCTCGCGTGAATCAACATAAACTACAATCCCTTTCGGCTTTTTCACAAAAATAGGCTTTATAGGAAGCTTTTCATACACATCTTTCTCTGGCTCTTCCCCCTTTTCGACAACTTCCTCAGCTTTTTCCTCCTTCTCCTTCGGCTTTACAAAACCTAAGAGAGAGGCTTGTTTTTCTTTTTTAACCATATCCTCCACCTTCTTTAAGAGAGAGATCATCTGCTTCTCCTTATTGCGGGAACTCCAGTAGTAAGCTTCATCTCTTGTACCCTTTGCCATAAAGATGACAACTCTTCCGGGCTTATGCCTTCCGGTTCTTCCTCTTCTCTGGATGCTTCTTATAGCGGAAGGAACCGGCTCATAGAAGATAACCAAATCTACCTCGGGAACATCCAGACCTTCTTCCCCAACGCTTGTGGCAACGAGAACGTTGAATTCTCCCTGAGAGAAGAGGTCCAAAATCTGCTTTTGCTTCTTCTGGCTTAAACCTTTGTCATTTTCTTTATTAGCCTGCCCCACGAAACGCATGCTCTTTATTTGCTCTTGAAGGAGCTCCTTTACGATCTTTTTTGCAGTTTCCCTGTAGTTTGTAAAAACAATTATCTTTGAGGCAGGCTTTTTGCTCAATTGCTCTTTGACAAGCTCTTTCATCTTATCAAGCTTTGGATGGTCGAGCCTGAGCTCCTTTGCCTGAACGAGAAGGGCTATTGCTTTCTTCATTCTTTGGTCCTGCATCAGTTCCTTCGTTGATTTCGTCTTTCCCATCTTGGCCTCTTCATATAGTTTCTTAAGGTAAGCCCTCAAAGCTGATAAACCCTGAGTTTCAAGGAGTTCTATTGCATGGTGGAGCTTCAGGGCTTTTGCCTGGTAAAACATGAGTTTTCCTACATCATAGTTGCCCTTTGCCATCTCGGCGTTTATTATCTGCCCGGCTTTGAGAATCTCTTTTTTCGGAACATCTGGAGAAGCGCTCTCGATAAGCCCTGCCTCAGCCAAAGGCTTCAACGAATCTTTGAGCATTTCCCTTAGAATTTTTCTAACTTCTTTGTAAATCTCCGGCAGCTCAACCTTAACCCATTCAAACTTTATCCTTTGGACGTAAGGTTTAACATCGGGAGAGTTCTCGGTTCTGACCTCAATGTGCTCTATGAAGAGGTTCTTAACAATCTCACGAATCTTTGCCTCATCACTCCCAGGAGAAGCTGTAAGACCCAAAATTAGGGGATGCTTTGCCTGTCTCATATATTCCTTCGCTATGTAAACGTAAGCATAGTTCCCCACAGCTCTGTGTGCTTCATCAAAAACGAGCAGGACAACATCTTCAAGGCTAATCCTCCCAACAACGAGATCATTTTCTATCGTTTGAGGGGTAGCGGTAATGATAACGCTTTTCTTCCATATTTCCTCCCTCTTCTCGGGCGGTATCTCACCTGTTAGAGTGTTTATCTTCTCCTCAGGGAGGTTAAAAAGCCTCAAAAAGCTTTCTCTATGCTGTAATGCTAGGGGCTTTGTTGGAGCCAGCATTAAAACCTTGCCCCCATATTTAGAAAGCCTGTAGTCGGCAATCATCTGGGCTATCAGCGTTTTACCTAAACCAGTCGGCAGGACAACTAAGCTGTTTCTGTCTTTGCACTTTGCGTAGATTACCTCCTGATAAACCCTCGGCTGGATAATGTCTTTACGCAGGTACATCACAATGTTCTTGGATGGGAGGGTTTATAAACACGCCGGAGCTGATTATCCTCATCCAAAAACTTAAATATAAAAGCTCCTTATGTGAAAATGATAGGAGATGCCCTATATACCGAGTAGGCCCGTTACGGATAAATCTCTTGTTGGGATTGTTGTCTCAATTATTTTGGTGTACATCCTTCTTAGAGTTTATTCTAAATGGATGGAGAAGTGGGTGGAAAAGAAGGAACAAGAGCTCAAAGAAGAAAATAATATTGGAGAGCTTTATTGATATTGTCCTGCACGAAAACTCTAAAAAGGAAAAACCCGACTTTAAGATAGGTGTTAAAATGCCACGCGGGATGGGATGGAGAAGGGGTAGAAGACGAAAAATGCGATTTATAGGATTTATCCCTGAGGTTAGACATTTTTATCCTGCCAAGCCCCCTTTTGGCCCTCCACAGCCCCCGATTTTTATGACTTATGAAGAATTTGAAGCACTAAGACTGGTGGATTACGAGGGCTTAACGCAGGAGGAAGCTGGGCAGAGGATGGGGGTCTCTAGAGGCACGGTTTGGAGGGCTCTAAGTTCTGCAAGGAAAAAAGTTGCTCAGATGCTTGTTGAAGGGAGAGAGCTAATAATCCTTGCACAGGGAAATGAAGTTCCAAAAGTGGAGTCATCTAAGGAGCCAGATATTTCCGACGAAGACTCGTTTTAATCCTTCTTTTTTGGCCGCATTGTACACATTTTCCATTTGTTTTTTGCTGGTATTTGGAATATCGTGCATTAGATGTTGAGGAGCAAATGCCAGAAGGATGTAGGGTATATCCGGATCCAGCTGGGCAAGATACCTCGCTATTCCACCGACCTCTTCCTCATCTATGTAATGGGGCACAACAAGAGTGCTTATAACTAGTAAGGGAGGCTCTTTTCTATTGTCCATTGAAGTTATGAGTGCTACGTTCTCTTTTATCCTTTGAAGGGCTTTTTCTCCGTTGATTCCTGTTAGAGCTTCGTAGACACTTGGAGTATAGGCTTTCCAGTCAATTTTCACTATCCCTCCGCTTTTCAAGCTTAACCTTGCCATCTCCCGCATCATGTTTGGATTTTCGAGACCATTTGTTTCCCAGCAAATTCTCTTTGTTGTTCCAATTTTTTCAGCCCTTTTAATAACTTCTCTTGAGGTTTTTATTGCATAGGGACTGTGTGGAGTAGGGTCACCGCCAAAATAACACACACATGAGACCCTACTTCTCATTGCTATATCTACCAGCTCTTTTGAGCCTATGAGAATTCCCTCAAAGGGATCTATGCTCCCGTTTTTTATCATGTATTTATGTTCTATGTTCTGGCAGAAAAGACAATCTAAGTTGCATCCAGCGAAGAAGACCGCTAGGTTGTAAAATCCTCTATGTTCTTTTTCCGGACAAACTGGCCCTGCGACACAGTTTGTTGGATGAGGATCAAGGTACCAGTGGAGGTAAGCTCTATCAAAGTTTCCAGTTATGGGGATTAGCCTCCCTCTTTTGTTCCATATTATTCCGCAGTAACCAGAGCTTCCCTCTGGAATTTTACACTCATTTACGCAGATTGAGCATTTAATACCTTCTTTCGGGGGCTTAAGAGGCAACCCTATGAGCTTCCGCCATTTTTGATGGGATTTATGTGCTATTTTTAATGCTTCTTTGGGATTTTTTCGTAGACAGTTGACGCAGACTCCGATTGATTTACTAATCTCTTCCGATTCATATCCGCATATTTTGCATGTCATCAATATTCTCTCGGGGCTTCATCTTAATGAAAGTTTCCAAAATCTTTAAACGCCTTTAGGCTAACCTAACACTGGTGAGCTCATGATCGCCTTTGGCCCTGTGCCCTCAAGACGGTTGGGTAAAAGCCTAGGAATAAACAACATTCCAGATAAGGTGTGCTCTTATGCATGCGTTTACTGTCAGATTGGAAAAACGTTGAGGATGGAGGTCAAGAGAAGGCCTTTTTATCCTCCAGAGCTCATCTTTGAAGAGGTTAAGAGAAAAGTTGAAAAAGCCTGGGAGAGGGGAGAACGCATAGATTACCTAACCTTTGTGCCCGATGGCGAACCTACCCTCGACGCCAATTTAGGAGAAGAAATAGAGATGCTAAAATCCTTTAATATTCCATTGGCAATTCTGACAAACTCCTCCCTTATATGGAGAGAAGACGTCAGGAATGATCTCTTAAAGCTCGATTTTGTTTCTTTAAAGCTCGATGCAGTGACTGAGGCTCTGTGGAGAAAAGTGGATCGCCCACACAAGACCTTAAAACTAGACAAAATCCTTGAGGGAATCCTAGAGTTCAGAAGAGACTTCAAAGGCAAGATCGTGACTGAAACAATGCTCATAGATGGGATAAATTATGGAGATGAGCTTAAGAAAATCGCTGAGTTTTTAAGAGAGTTAAAACCGGATATGGCTTATATAGCAGTTCCCACGAGGCCGCCATGGGAAAAATGGGTCAAACCAGCCAGGGAAGACGTCATTAACATGGCTTTTCATGTATTTGCCGATGCAATTGGGGAAGAAAGGGTCGAATACCTTATAGGGTATGAGGGCAATGCTTTTGCTTTCACCGGGAATGTAGAGGAGGACATACTCAGCATCACTGCAGTTCATCCAATGCGTGAGGACGCTCTGAGGGAGCTTTTGAAAAAAGCCAACGCTGGATGGGATATTGTGGAGAAGCTCATCGCAGAAGGAAAGCTTATAGAACTGGAGTATGAAGGAAAGAGATTTTATATGAGAAAATTAAAGAGCAGAGAGCTACCTTAAAATTTCTCCCTTAATAATCTCGGCGATTTCTTTTAGGGCTTTTGAAGCTTTTGAATCTGGGAAAGCTTCCACCACTGGCTTGAGCATTGTCATACTTCTTGGAATTGCTCGGTCATAGGGGATTTCGCCAATTATTGGTATGTTTTCTGCCTCTGCAAACTCATACAATCCCTTAAAGCCCGGATTTAAGTCTGCTTTGTTGATTATAAGGTATGCTGGCTCTCTGAAGTGCTGGACAACCTTGTAAACCCTCTTCACATCACTTAATGAAGCGGGAGTTGGCTCTGCTACGAGGATTGCTACATCCGCCCCTCCGAGGCTTGCTATTACCTGGCACCCTATTCCAGCTGCCGAATCAACTATCATGTGTTCTAAGTTTTCTTCTTTCATAATTTTCTTTGCCCATTCTTTTTCTTCCGTAACGAGTTTCCCGCTGTTGGGTCTTCCAACATCAAGCTGAGCGGAAATTAAGGGAAAGCCGTATTTTGTTGTAGTCTTCCTGATTATGCCTGAGCGAACTTCCTCTAGAGTTATTACACCTTCCACGGGGCATACAAGTCTACAAACCCCACAACCTTCACAAGTTAGCTCATTAACCACGTAATTCCCATCAACAATCTTTATGCAGTCATAGGGGCATCTTTCAGCACATATGCCGCACCTTACACAGGTGCCGGTGTTTATCTTTGCGACTTTTGCTCCTATGAGTTCTTTTTCCTCTTCCCAACTTTCAACTCCAAAGAGCAGGTCGAGGTTTGGAGCGTCGGCATCGGCATCAACAGCTATTAGGGAGTATTCGTCTTTTAGGAGGTATATGAGTGAAGCAGCTACGCTTGATTTTCCAACGCCACCTTTCCCGCTCGCTATCGCAACCTGCATTTCAATCACCCCAGATAATTAGCTATTTTTTTAGCAAGATTCCTGAAAATCCCCGCTTCTTTGCTATCGGTTAGAACTATGGGCTTTCCTTTAACGTAACTCCTGATAATAGCTTCGCTGTATGGGATTTCCCCAACTATCTCAGCGTTGTATCTTTCTACTATCTCTTTTACTCTCTGTTTCTCTCCAATATCAGCCCTATTGACAACGACCCATGCTTCTATGCCCATTAATTTGGCGAGCTCGAGGATAAGGGTCAAGTCATGAAGGCCAAGTGGAGTAGGTTCAGTAACCGCTATGAGAAGCTTTGAATCTTCCAAAGCCTTGGAAACAGTGTTGCTTGTACCAGCGGCAGTATCCACAAGTAGTAGTTCCTTGTTAAGGGTTTTCGCCCTCCTTTTTGCAGCGGTTACAACTGGCATTGCTCTCTCTTCACCTTCCAGCAGTTTTCCGGTAACTAAAGGGAACCCATAAGGCGTCTCAGTGAGGTAAGTGTGTCCCATAAGCTTTTCTCCTTCTAATATTGCTCTTGTAACTGGGCAGACTATTTCACAAGCCCTGCACCCAGAGCATAAGGTGGGCATTAGAAACGGTGTTCCATCCTTCATTGTGATTATTGCGTTTTCCTCACAAACCTCGGCACATTTTCTGCACTTTGTGCACTTCGAATAGTCAAAACGTGGCATGAACATATGAACGGGTTCCTCATTTTGCAACTCAACTCGAAGGAGGATATGATCGTTTGGTGCCTCGACGTCTAAATCCGCCAGAGCTAAGTCGAAATACTCTCGCAAGGCTATCGCGAGGTTAACTGCTACCGTCGATTTTCCTGTTCCTCCTTTCCCTCCACTCACGGCTATTTGCACTTTACTCACCTCCACAATTAGGGAAACCTAAAACTTTAAAAATTTTGTGCATATGCTATATTGGTGGTAATGGTGAGGTGCCTAAAGGTGGCATTCGGAATGGAAGACGAGAAAATGTTGACAGAAGCCCACTACGGAGATTCAAACTTCTTCCTTATCTACAAAATTTGCGACGACGGGAGCATTGAATTGCTGGAAAAACGGGAAAACAAAGCTAAAACGATGAGAGAAGAGGATGAGAGGCATGGTGATCCAGGAAAGTTTAGAGCTATAATCAACCAGCTGGAGGAGGTGGATGTTCTTGCAGCATTCAGAATGGGGCCAAATTTCCTTCGTATAAAAGATAAGACAAACAAAGTGGTGTTCTTTACACGAACTCGAGATTTAGAAAGTGCTATTAGAAGAGTTGTTGAGCATTTCGAAGAACTTCTGGAAGAAGTTCGAGAAAAGAAATCCAAAACATAATCGTAATCTTTACCAATCATTTCCTGTTAATTAGGCTAACCGAAAAACTTTTAAGTTTTTGTGCATATGCACATAATAGAAGGAGGTGATGAAAAATGAGGATTGCAATACCAAGTGCAACCTCTGGAGGGCTGGAGGATACAATTGCTCCCGTGTTTGCGAGGGCACCAGCTTTCACAATAGTCGACGTTGAAAACGGTGAGATAAAGAACGTGAAGGTAATTCAGAACCAAGCGGCCTACGCTGGTGGAGGAGCGGGTGCGATGGCAGTGCAGGCACTAATAAATGAGGGTGTTGACACTGTGATAGCCCCACAAATAGGACCTAATGCCATGGGGGCCCTTCAGGCAGCGGGAATAAGGTACTATATCTTTCCGGCAGGAACTCCAATTAAAGAAGCTGTGGAGAGAGTTATCAAAGGGGAAGTCCAGCAAACAGGAGAAATAATGCCTTCATATGGCCCAATGGTTCCTGCAAATCAACCAGGAAATTACGCTTCTACTTCAACTCCTCCTTATGCAGTCCCACCATATCCTGCTTACGGATTTGGTCCCGGTTATGGATGGGGTAGAGGTAGAGGTCGTGGCTTTGGCAGGGGATTTGGACGTGGCTGGGGAAGAGGAGGCAATGGATGGGGAGCAAGACTTGGGTACTGCCCTCGGACAGGAATGCCAAATAGAAGGAACTGGTTTGCGAGATTCTTTGGCTGGTGGTGAGCTCTTTTTCCCTACTTTTTGGAGGATTAAACATGCCACGCGGGATGAGAAGAAACCATCTGAGGCATAATTTTATGGGTTATCCCTTTAGAGGGTTTTATGGTTTGGTTGATGCGCTTATTATAGTTGGGGTGCTTTACTTTTTGGTGAAGCTCCTTTTGGTAGCTCTGCCGTATGCACTGGGTCTTCTGATACTTTTCGTCCTTCGGCAATTTTTGAGGGCCCATCCTTGGAGAGGTTTTTGAGCTTATGCAAACTTTTTTAAATTCGGTTTCCCTAATTTATCTGGAGGTGGTAAGATGCGAATAGCAGTTGCAACAGTAGAAGGAGGTTTAGATGATTTTGTCAACCAACACTTTGGGAGAACACCTACATTTACTATAGTGGATGTTGAAAATGGAGAAGTAAAGAACGTTAAAGTGGTTCCTAACCCTGGTGCAAGCGCTCCTAGAGGTGCTGGAGTTCAAGCAGCTCAGTTTTGCATAGATGAAGGGGTAGATGTTGTTATAGCTGGGCAATTTGGCCCGAATTCTGCCCAAGTACTTCAAGCTTCAGGTATAAAGTTCGTCTCAGCTCCTCCCACCATGAGGGTAGAGGACGCAGTAAGGGCTTTTCTGAGAGGAGAGTTAACCCAAGCAGTGTTGGGAGCTGAAGGCGGTGGAATGGGTAGAGGCCACGGCATGGGAAGAGGGCGAGGTAATTGGTGATTATTTATTCCTGAGGGAAAGTCGTTTATACTTTCTCTTCCTATTTTCTTTGGTGAAGTCTATGAAGTACAGCAAACTCGCTGTAAAGATTTTGGAGTATGAAGAGAGAGAAATACACTATGACCCGGTTTATCACGGCAGAACACTAAAGGTTGTTGGCATCGATGACGACCCCACGAGAGTTATAGATTACATCGGAGACCAATTTCTCGAAAAAGAATACGGGCTGATTTTCTTTGATACAAGGGGGAAGTATCCTAAGGAAAAATTCGATACCATTATAGAAATAGAAGACGATAAGCCTACAGGCCTTGACCCCATAAAAATGGTCAAAAAAGGTCTCTTGAAAGACTTTTATACTGCTGCAACAATAATTCAGACCATATACGGATTGGATCGTTCTCTTACCGATAAGCTCTATGCCGATATCCTAAGGGGCAAAGTTAACAGTGTTGCAGGTGCAGCCAAGTCAAAGGAGCAGTACGGGGAGGTCATAAGAGAAGTCTACACTGCCCTCGATGAGACCTTTTTTGAGGGAGAAGTTCCCAAGCTCGGTAAGACCATTTTGGTTGACTTTGGAAAAACCTACAGCATAAGTACCGTGGGAATGGCTTTTCTAATTCTCGCAGCAGCAATCAGAGATAGAAGGAACACATTAATTGGAATCGATGATGCGGCGGTTCTTTTCTACACAACCCCCGGAAGTGCAGCCATTCCTCTATTGACTCAACCCATGAGGGGGAGGGTTACAGTATTAGGTTCCAGATACGTTGCGGAAAATCTCCTTAACATACCGGGACCAACGCTAGTTCTTTACAACGATCCAGACCTGCAGAGCATGATTTATGAAGCTAACGGAGTGCCTCAGGGAGATATGAGAAAGCATGTTCTTAAGGGAGAAGGAGCGTTTGTATGGAGGACAACCCAAACACTGGAAGTGGAGTTTGGTAAACTCCCGTTTGAGGGATAGATAATGATAATTACCGTGCTCTTCGAAAACCACGCCGGATTTAAAAAGGGTCTGCTGGGTGCGCATGGGTTTTCAGTTTTAGTTCAGCACAATGGAAAGAAAATCCTGGTAGATACCGGAAGCGATGGAAGAGTCTTACTCCACAATATGGAAGCACTCAATGTATCGCCGGAAGAAGTCGAGGCACTCTTTCTTACTCACGGCCATTACGACCACACTGGAGGATTGAAAGAGTTTCTAGACGCAAGAAAGAGCTCCATAGATGTCTATGCTCATCCGGATATATTTTTGAGAAGGATTGCACTAAAGCCCAAACGCCGGGAAATAGGGATTCCCTTTTCACAGGAATATCTTGAACGACTTGGAGCGAATTTCATTTTAAGGGAGGAATCCACTAAGATTTTTGAGGGGATGTACACAAGCGGTGAGATAGAGAGAACAACCTGGGATAGGGCTGTAGGGTATCTCGTGAAAGGAAAAAAGCTGGTTAAGGACCCTATAAGGGATGATATGGCTTTAATATTGGATATTGGTTCCTCGATGGTTATCGTAACCGGGTGTGGGCATAGCGGGATTTTAAACATAGCAATGCATGCAAAAAGCACTTTTTACAAACCTATTTTCGCTTTGGTGGGTGGTTTGCACCTGAGAGGCGCTAAAAGACATATTCTCGAGGATGTAGTAAAGGGCTTTAAAGATTTTGGAATAAAGAAGCTCTATCCCGGACACTGTACGGGTATAGATGAGTACGCCTATCTCAAAGCTGAGATTGGAAGCGTAGAGGCGCTTCACGTTGGGAAGGTTATGAAAATGTAAAACTAATTTTAATTCCTAACCAAGCTTACATTGGTGTTAAACGTGAATCCCTATCACGAAGCAAACAGAAGAAGATGGGAAGCCGTAGCTGAAGAATGGCAAAAGAGGATTGAAAATCTATGGAGAAAAGCATATGAAGATCCAAGAACGGTTTTCAACGAGATAGAACTCAAATACCTTGGCGATGTTAGAGGAAAAAGCGTGGCAGTTCTCGGGAGCGGGGACAATTTAGCGGTTTTTGCGTTTGCGGGTATGGGAGCAAAGGTAACCTCCGCGGACATCTCACAAAATCAGCTTGAAATCGCCGCTGAGAGGGCAAAGGAACTCAACGCCACCATTGAATTTGTGAGAGCTGACGTAACAAAGCTACCCCTGAAGGATGGAAGCTTTGATATAGTTTACACAGGGGGTCATGTTGCGGTATGGGTAAGCGACTTAAAAGCCTATTACAGAGAAGCCTGCAGAATACTAAGGCCCGGAGGTCTTTTTCTCGTTAACGAGTATCACCCCTTCAGAAGGGTATGGGCGGAGAAGAATCATTTTGAGCTTGAGTTCAACTACTTTGATAGGGGGCCGCATATTTACGATGTCGAGACTCCAGAAGGAAAGCTCCCCGGATACGAGTTTCACTGGACAGTTGAGGATTATCTGACCTCCTCCCCGCCCTGAAGGGCGAGGGTTCCAACGAGTTAACCCCTCGCCATTGGCAGGGAGGTTTGAGGGGT